>JAJYAB010000131.1 GCA_021779775.1 Actinomycetes bacterium | reverse complement strand
GTCTGCCCGACCTCGGGAAGGCTCCGTCCACTGGACGCCGAGCCTGGCCGAGAGGTGGTGCCGCAGATGGGCGTGGTACAACGCGTCGGCGGCCGCCCGGTGGGCGAAGACGCCGCGCCCGTCGAGCGCCGACCATCGACCGTCGCCCCGGCCCAGGTTGGCCATCACGGCGTGCGTGTGCAGGTGCGGGTCCAACGCTCGGCTCGTGCGGTGCTCGAAGGCCGCCACGGCCAACCCATCGGTGGCCACGGGTATCCGGCGGTCCATGCCGGCTCGCCGGACGGCTGCGGCATGCCGTTCGACGTAGCCGAGCGTGGCCACCACCGCTGCGTCGTGGGCTGCGCCCACGCGCTGGGCCACGTCGGGATCTCCCAGCGCGTGCAGGAGGCTCACCGACTTGGGTGCGCAGAACGTCAGATCGAACGCGGCCACCCGCATCCGGCCGTCGCGGCGCCCGAGCGGTCGACCGCCGGCGGGGTCGTCGCCGGCGAGCAGGTGGCTGAGGTCGGCGGCGCCCACGTCGCCGCGCAGCCCGAGGCCGACAGCAGCCTGGCCCTGCCAGCGCCCGGCGGCCTCGGCACCGCTCCCCGTCCCCCAGGCGACGGCCAGGTAGTACTGCTCTGCGCCCATGCCGACCTTGGCCACCCGCAGCACCCGCACCTCCGGCGGGCCCACCACACGGGTCGGGGCGGTGCCGCCGGAGTCACGGTGCAGCCCCGACCTCGCCGGTCTCCTCGACCAGATCCTCGCCGGCGGCCTGACCGGCGGCTACCGCCCGCCAGGACCGGGGGATCGTTCGTAGCGGTCGAGGACCTGGCGAGCGGCCTGAGCTCCCAGCCCCGCCATGTCGGGCGGGTCGAGGACCTCGGCAGCAGGCCCGAGGCGCAAGAGCAGCCTGCCGAACCAAGCCGTGCTCGACACGGCCAGCGTCATCTCGGTCCGGCCGTCCTCGAGGGGCACCGAAGCCAGCACGCCCACCGGGTCGACCAGCCAGCGGGCATCGTCCTGCACGGCCAGCCGCACCACGGCGTTCTCCGGTCCGGCCACGAAGTCCGCCGCCGTCACCGCAACGCCGACGGCGGAGGCGGTCGCGGGGTCAGGGACGTGGCAGCCTGTCTGACCAGTGGGCTGGGCTGCCAGGATCCGGTCCACCCGGAACCGACGCAGCCCGCCGGCACGGTGGCAGTACCCGTCCAGGTACCAATGGCCGTCCATGTAGGTGGCGGCCCACGGGTCGACGACCCGGTCGGTCAGCTCGTCGCGCGAGGCGGAGTGGTACTGCACCTGCAGCTGGTCGCTGCGATCTACCGCCGCTCGAACCCCGGCAAGCGCCGGCGGCTCGTCGACGTCCACCCGGAGGCGGCCCCTCGCTCCGATGGCAGCGTCCAGCTTGGTCAGGGCGGTGGCCAGGGCCCCATCGGGGTCCCCTCCGGGCACGGCCACGATGGCCCGCGCGGCGGCGGCCAACGCGAACCCTTCGGCCGGGCTGAGCCGGCGTGGGCGGGCGAGCTCGCTCCCCAGGTTCGCCACGACCTCGTCGTCGTCGACCAGGATCTCCATCAGCTGGTCTGGCGTGTACGGCGGCAGCCCGCAGCATGCAGCCAGCTCCAGGTCGGCCACCAGCTCTTCGGGCGCCATGCCGAAGCGCTCGGCCAGCTCACCGATGGGTGCTCGCTCGCGCCGCGCCAACCAGGCCAGCACGGCGAGCAGCCGGCGGAGCCGCTGGCCAGCGTCGAGGCGGGCCATGGTCAGCCCACCGCCGGGCGGCCGGCCACCGTCCGCAGCCAGGCCAGCAAGTCGGCCCGGACGTCAGGCGGTCCGAGCACCTCGGCCCGGTCGCCGAACTCGAGCACCCACGTACGCAGAGCGACGGTGCTGGTCACCGGCAGGCGGAGCACGACCGAGCCGCCGGCACCGGGCTCGACGGCCGCCGACGACCCCACCTGGTGGACGGCCCTCGGGGCGGCGACTGCGTCCACCAGGACGGTCACCTCCCTCGCTTCGCCGTCACCGAACTGCCACGGCTCACCAGCCAGGGCGGCGTCGGGGTCGAACCCGTCGGGCAGCGCGGCGCTGCCTGCCTCACCCGGTCGGGGCAGCCCGCCCATGCGGTCCACGCGAAAGGTCCGGGCGGCGCAGCGATCGAGGTCCTGCCCGACGAGGTACCACCACCCGCCGCGGAACCGCAGCATCGCCGGGTCGACCCGCCGCTTCGCGCCGCGGTAGTCGAAGGTGACGGTGGCGTGGTCGCGTAGCGCCCCGAACAGCACCGGCAGCGCTGGCAACGCGGCCAGGTCGGCCATTGGCCGGCGGTCCGGTGGGATGCCCAGTCCCAGGCGCCACAGCGCATCGCGGCCGCTAGGATCACCCAGGTGGACGCCGGCCACGGCGATGTTGAGAGCAGCCTGCTCGTCGGGGGTGAGGTCCAGGTCCGGCAGGTAGTAGTCCTCCGCACGGATCCGGTACCCGACCTGGTCGGGCCCCTCCACCGGCTCCGCTACGAGGGGGATGCCCTCGTCGCGCAGCGTCCGCTTGTCGCGTTCGAACGCTTGGCGGCGCGCCTCCCCGTCGGGTGGATATCCGGGGACCTCCGTGGCGATCTGCCGGAGCGACTTCGGTCGCTCGCCGCTCAGCAGCACGAGCACCAGATCCGTCAGGCGTTCGAGCCGGTCGACCATCGGGCACAGCGTAGGCGCCGGAGCAGCGGCTGCCGCCCAGCGGGGCCATCCGGACCATCCGGACCATCCGGATCATCCGGACCATCCGGGCACCTCGGCAACAGGTCGTGCCGGCGTCGGGGAGCGCACCCATGAGCGGGCCGTGGAGCTTCCACCTCCACGTCGGGGCGTGGATCGCCGTGGCGGTCGTCGCGACGGCGGTGGTGGCGGCCAGCCGTCGATGGCCGGGGCGCTCGACCTCCGGACCAGACGCGCGCAGTAGCGAGCCGGGCCACCCGCGGCGGTGGGCCCTGGTCGGCGGGCTCGCCGCCCTGGCGGCAGCATGGACCTGGCCTGTCGCCGACCTGGCTGCACACTGGTCGCTCACTGCCTTGCTGGTCCAGCGGCTCCTGCTCACGTTGGCTGCCGCTCCCCTGCTGCTGCTGGCCACACCGGCCGAGGTCGTGGCGCACGTCACGCGGCCGGCTGCCGTCGACGCCGTCTGGGCACGCGTCACCAGACCGGTCACTGCCGGCGTGATCTTCGCCGTCGTGTCGATCGGCTCGTTGGCCCCCGCCGCCGTAGCGGCGCAGACGTCGTCGGCGATCTGGCGGGCGACCTTCGACGTGGCGATGCTCGGAGCAGGGTTCGTCTTATGGGGCCCGATCCTCCGGCACCTTGCCGGAGCCAGCCGCCCGGCAGCGGTCGGGCTCGCGGTGTACGCCTTCGTCCAGTCGGTGGTGCCGACCTTTCCTGCAGTGATCTACGTCCTCGCTCGCCATCCGTTCTACCCCGCCTTCGTGCATGCGCACGGCGTCTTCGGGCTGGCGGCGCTGACCGACCAGCAGGTTGCCGGGGTGGTCGCCAAGGTGGCGACGTTGCCGGTGCTGTGGAGCGTCGCCTGGGTGGCCCTCGACCACGTGCATCGGGCAGATCGCACCGGCCACGACCCCGACCTGTTGCAATGGCTCGACGTCGAGCGGGCGTTCCTCCGTGCCGAGCGACGCCAGGCCGCAGGTCGGCGACCCCGCCACCGCAGCGGCATCCCCCGGCTCCCGGCTCCCCACACTGCCAACCCGGGCGACCTGCCCGATTGACGCCCCACACCGGGGCGCCGCGCCGGCAGGGGCGGGGGCGCCGTACCATGGCCCGGTGGAGCGACACGGCCCGGTGGAGCGACACGGCCCGGTGGAGCGACACGGCCCGGTGGAGCGACACGGCCCGGTGGAGCGACACGGGGAGCTGCGGGTCCGCGCACTCGTCCCGGGCACGCTGCACGTCGGGGTGCAAGCGCTGCACGGGCGAGCGGTGGTCCTGGTCCGCTCCGCAGCAGGCCGGCACCGTGGCGCCCTGGCCCGCACGGACGGGGCGACGTTCGCCGAAGCCGCCCGCCTGGCCCTGGACAAGCGGTTGCCCCTGGTCCTCGTGCTGGCGACCGCAGGGGCCGACATCACCGACGGCGTGGCAGCCCTCCACGGGTGGGGCGAGGCGGCACGAGCCATCGTCGCCTGCTCCGGCACGGTCCCTGTCCTCGCAGCGCTGACCGGGCCGGCGATCTCCGGTCCCGCGCTCATCCTCGGGTTGGCCGACATGGTGGCCATGACGCCCGAGTCGTTCGCCTTCGTGTCGGGGCCCGAGATGGTCGAAGGGTTCACCGGCGTCCGGGTGGGCCTGCGCGACCTCGGGGGGGCCACGGTGCATGCCCGCTCCACCGGCCTCGCCGCGTTCACCGTGGCCGACGAGGAGCAGGCGCTCGATGCCCTGAGCGACGTCCTCGCCTACCTGCCCGACCATGCCGACGACGTGCCACCGCTCATGCACAGCGCCGACCCGCCGGACCGCCGGACCCCTGGGCTGGCCGGCGTGGTGCCAGCCAGCCCGTCGGCCTCCTACGACGTCCGCCACGTCCTGCAGGCGGTCGCCGACGACGGCCAGGCGGTCGAGATCCGTGGCGGCTGGGCGCCACAGCTCGTGACCGCCCTGGCGAGCATCGGAGGGATCCCCGTCGGGGTGGTCGCCAACCAGCCCCGCTCCCTGGCCGGCACCCTCGACATCGCCGCCTCCCAGAAGGGCGCCCGTTTCGTCCGGTTCTGCGACGCCTTCAACCTGCCGATCCTGACGATGGTCGACACGCCGGGGTTCCTCCCCGGCAAGGATCTCGAGTGGCGCGGCATGATCCGCCACGGCGCCGAGCTGGCGTTCGCCTACGCCGAGGCGACGGTCCCCCGCGTCTGCCTGGTGCTGCGCAAGGCGTACGGCGGGGCCTACATCGTCATGGACTCCAAAGGCATGGGGAACGACGTCTGCCTCGCCTGGCCCACTGCGGAGATCGCCGTCATGGGCGCCAAGGGCGCCGCCCAGATCCTGCACCGGGGGGCGGACGAGGAGACCCGGCGACATGCCGAGGAGCGGTACGCCGACAGCCTCCTCACCCCCTGGGTCGCCGCCGAGCGCGGGTTCGTCGACGCCGTGGTGGATCCGGCCGACACCCGGCACGCCGTGTGGCGGGCTCTGACGGTCCTGTCGAGCAGGATCGAGCGGCTACCCGGCCGTAAGCACGAGGCGGGGCCGCTGTAGGTGCCGAGCCACGGACGTCGAGCAGCCCGACACGGTTTGGCGGCGAAGACGGTCCGGCTCCTGACGCGGTCGGGCCCGGCCCCCGAAGGGGCCGGACCCGACCGGCTCGATCTCCCGTGGGCCTTTCAGCGCCAGCTCACGGCCTCCCTCAGTGGGAGCAGCGAGAACGACACCGTTGCCTAGAACGACACCGCGCTGCCCCAAGTCAGCCCAGTAATAGCCACGGAGGTCAGCAGGTCGGTTGCCGTGCACGTCGAAGCGGTGTGCTTGAAGTAGAAGGTGCCTGCCTTGGTGGCGGCAGTGACCTCGGTCGTGGGTGCACCCGAGACGAAGGTGGACAGCCAGGCCCCGCCGGCCGCCGGCGTCTGCTGCACGCTGGCCACGTAGTAGCACGCGCCGGACTTGCTCGCCCCGGCGAGGATGAAGGCCTGCCCGTCGGTAGCGGTCGCCGCGCCGCCGATG
>JAJYAB010000130.1 GCA_021779775.1 Actinomycetes bacterium | reverse complement strand
ATCGCCAATTACCTGGCCGAGAACGTGCTCCTGCACGACGGCCTACTGCTCGCCGGGCTGGCGCTCCTGCTCGTCGGGCTCGGGTTCAAGGTGGCCGCTGTCCCGTTCCACCTGTGGACCCCCGACGTCTACCAGGGCTCGCCCAGCCCGGTCACCGGTTTCATGGCGGCAGTGGCCAAAGTCGGCGGGTTCGCAGCCCTGCTGCGAGTGTTCCTGTCGTCGTTCGACCTGTTGCGCACCGATTGGCGGCCCGCCGTGTGGGTCATCGCCGTGGCGACGTTGGTCCTCGGGGCGGCGGTGGCCGTGGTGCAGCGCGACATCAAGCGGATGCTGGCCTATTCGTCGATCAACCACGCCGGGTTCGTCCTGCTGGGCCTGCAGGCCGCCACCGGCAAAGGCATTGCCGGGTCGCTGTACTACCTGTTTGCCTACGCGTTCATGGCCATCGGGTCGTTCGCCGTGGTGACGGTGGTCGGAGGCCGGGGGGACAAGCACCACGGGCTGGAGCGCTACCGTGGCTTGGCAGCCCGTCAGCCGGTGCTGGCCGGCACGTTCGCCCTGCTGCTCCTGGCCCAGGCCGGTATACCGCTGACCACTGGGTTCCTGGCCAAGCTGGCGGTCATCGAGGCAGCCGTCGGCGCCCACTCCTCGCCGTTGGCGGTGATCGCCATGGTGTCGGCCGTCGTCGCCGCCTTCTTCTACATCCGGGTGGTGGTGCTCATGTACTCGCCGCGGGCCACGCTTGGCGACATCGATCCGGAGCACGCGGGTACGGATGCGGCGGGGGAGCCCGCTGGCCTGCTCCAGGGGGCATCAGCCGCCGGCTCTGCCGCCCTCCACGTCGCAGCCGCCGGATCGGCCACCTCGGTGGCGACCCTGCCTGAGGCCTCGCCGACTGTCGTCGGCGACGATCTCCAGCTGCCGGGCAGCGTGGCCTTCGCCCTCTTCCTGTGCACCGGGGTCACGGTGGTCTTCGGCATCGTGCCGTGGCCGCTCACCGCCTTCGCCCAGCACGCCACGCTGTTGCTGCATCCCTGACCAGATGACGCCACCGACGCCCCCGAGCGCCGATCCCTGCCGACAGCGCTTGGCGGCCCAGCCGGGGGTCAGGCCGGCCGGCGTTCGGCGCGCTGGCAGTCGTCCGTGCCGTCGTGGCGCCCAGCGTCCGTGCCGTCGTGGCGCCCAGCGTCCGTGCCGTCGTGGCGCCCAGCGTCCGTGCCGTCGCGAGCGGCTACCGGTAGCAGTGTCGCACCAGAGTCGCCGGGCGAGTGCTCCCGGGTGGATGCCGCCTTACGGTCGGTGGCGGCGATGACCCGCCCGATCATCGGCGCCTCCCACAGCGACTCGGCCCGGAAGATGGCGAGCGCCGCCGGCACGAGATGCTCGGCGGTGTCGTAGACGACGTAGCGCGGAAGCCAGTCGGGCATGTACTTGGCGTTGAACCGCCAGAGCGTCTCCATCTGCAAGAAGCTCGACATCTTCTTGATGGCCCAGCGCTCTGCCCGGACGGTCATGCCGTCGCCCCGCTCGCCGTCGAGGATCGACCGCATCGCCGCGAAATTCAGCGACAGCCCGCGCTTGTCCTGCTGGCGTAGGTGCTCGATGGTGGACACCAGGGCGAAGTCGATCAGGCCGTTGGGGTGTTCCCCGAGGTCGCGGCGCATCAGGTCGAGCGAATAGCCGGTGATCCCCGGTGATGGCACGAACTGGCACATGGCGGCCGGCCGCCCGTCTGGGCCCTTTACCACGCAGAGCAGGATCCCCTCGTCGCGCGGGTCGAAGATCCGGCCGAGCATCATGGAGAACCCGCGTTCGAACTCGCCCCGCCGGCTCTGGGCCATCAGCCCGGCCAGCTCCTCGGCGACGCCGGGCTCGAGGTGGGCCGGATCGTGGAAGCTGGCGGTGTAGCCGTACTTGGCGATGCGGTTGTAGGCCTGGCGCAGCCCCTTCATCTGGCCTCCGGCCAGCGAGAAGCGCTGGGGGTCGACCACCGCTTCGTCGCCGATGTAGATGTCGTGCATGCCCGAGGCCCTGTAGAGGGGAAGCCACTCCTCGGCGGCACCCATCACGCACACCACCCAGCCCTGGGCGTCGGCGAACCGGCGGAACGCCGCCCACACGGCCTCGCGTTCGGACGCCGGACCGATCGGATCGGGCGACACCAGGCTGATGCCGCCGATGTTGGCGTAGGCCACCAGGCTGTCGCGGTGGAAGAACCACTGCTTGTCTCCCCGCAGGGCGAAGTAGTCGAGCGTTCCCTGGCCGTGGCGCCCGACGATGTCGCGGGCACGGGCCTCGGCCATGCGTCCCGAAGACCGGCGACGGTCGACCACCGGCCGGGTGGCCAGCAGCACAGCGACGACGGCTAGCCCGATGCCGATGGTGGCGAGGCTCGGCGACACGAACCGGTCGATCCGCGGGGGGAGCGGCACGGTCCGGACACCGAACATCCGCTCGAGCACGGCACGCCCGGCACGCCACAGCGGAAGGCTGGCGGTATGGTGGTCGCCGTCGAACCGGAGGCTCAGCTCCACGAGCAACGTGGTGACCACCGTGATGGCGACGCTGCCCCCCACGAGGGCGACCACCGCCGAGCGCAACGAGGGCCGGTCGGAGCGGGCGTCGAACTCCGCCCGATTGACCACCAAGAAGGCCAGCACCGTAGCCGACAGCAGCGACAGCAGCAGGTCGCCGCCGTGCACCAGGTGCAGCACCAGTGTGCCGGTGAGCAGCACCGAGGCAATGGCCCACGCCCGTCGCTGCCCCCGCCGCACCCCTCGTGCCAAGGCGAGCAGCCCGATGCCGGCCAGTGCCACCAGCGCGCCCGCCGCCTGGGTGGCCACCAGGGGGAACACCCGTAGCACGACGCGGAGCTCGCTGCGCAGCGGCGGGGTCACCGCCGCCATCAGGTCGAGCGCTCCTGCCGCGGCGATGGCCGCCGCCGCCCACCGCCGGCGTCGACGGGCACGGATGCGCAGTGACGCCAGGTCGGGAGCCGGCGGCCACTAGGTGCCGTTCGGATGGGCGGCCACCACGATGGGATGGGTGTCGTGGGCAGGTCGGTAGCGCGCCGCCAGGCGCTCGAGCACCGTCGCCGGCCGTACGTCGGCCCGGCCCAGCAGCAGTCGGGCGTGGAGCTCGGCACCCGTCTCGATCTCGACCCAGGCGAACTGGCGGTGGTGCAGGAACACCGGTGGCAGTCCGAGACGCCCCGCGTGCTCCTCCACCACCTCGCCGGTGGTGCCGGCGCAGGCGAAGAAGCTACGGCCCAGGTGCGTCAGCTCTGCCTGCAAGGTGGCTCCGGTGACGAACCCGGAGTAGCCACGCTCGACCAGGGCTCGGGCCACTGCCCGGGCGGGGTCGTTGGCTGTGGTGCCCGCACGCGCCAGCTCGTCGCCGAAGATGCCGCCCAACGTGCCTCCGCCCAGGGCAGTCCAGGCTCTCCTGCTGATCAGCGTCAGCACAGCGGCGAGCACTCCCAGCCCTACCACGGAGATCCCTGCTGCCACCAGCAGACGCGACTCCCACGCTGCATACCGGGCTTGGTGGATCGCCCTGGTAGGCAGCGGGTGGCCCGACAGCAGGTGACCCAGCCATCCGGTGGACACCGGCAGCCGCAGCAGGGCCACCACGACGAACGGCACGAGGAGGTACCACGACAGCCGGGCGAACCGCCGGTACAGCAGGCGTGATGTCAGGAAGCGCTGCAGGTGCAACGGTTCGGACAGGCGGTCGACGCCCTCTTGCCAGGGGCAGGCCTCCCCTGTCGTCGGGACGGGTGGGCGAGCAGCACCAGGAGTGATCGATGCGCCGTCCGGACCGGGTGCCACCGGCACGTCGGGCGCCACCCCGGATTCTACCCGCACGAGACGTGTCCCGGCGGTGACCTGGAGCTCGAGGTCGAGATGGTCGGCTACCTCGGCACCGAGATCCTCTGCTATCCGGCGCGTTGCCGGGTCGTCTCCCACCGCGGCGTCGGCAGCGCCCGGCAGCCAGACCACGCTGCGGTCATCGGCGGCAGCGAACCGGCGAAGTGACGCTTCGAGCTCGGGGTGGGCAGCGAGCGCCTGGTGTGCCACGTCGGAGGGCCGGTCTCCGGACTGGCGGAGATCGACCAGGTTACCGGCCAACGCCAGGATGCCGGGACCTTCCCAGGTGTCGAGCGAGCGGGCGACGGCGTTGGCGGCCGTGGTCGTGTTCGTGTCGGCTTTGGCCCGGAGAAGGAGGTTCGCCACCACGACGACACGGCGGCCCACGCCGACCGGTAGCCGGAGGCCCGTCCGGGGGGATGCATCGAGCATGTCCCGAACATCTTGCCAGGTGCAGTGCCGGACTGGCGCTCAGGGAAGCTCCAGTGCTCAGGCCTGGCGAGGTGCAGGCGCCGCTTGGATAGGCTCGGCGGCGCTCGCCGGTGGATTGGCGGGCCGCCCGCAGCCCGGTGGGCGCTGTGGCCCGAGGAGGGGAGCGCACCATGGACCGAGCGACGCCAGAGAGCGGTGACCCGTCGCGGCACGCTGCCATCGAGGACTTCTACTCCGAAGAGCGGGTCTTCCCCCCGCCCGAGCCTTTTCGCCGGCATGCGGTGGTCGGCGACCGGACCCTGTTCGACGATGCCGAGGCGGACTGGGAGGGGTTCTGGGCCGACCAGGCGCGCGCCCTCGACTGGTTCCGCCCGTTCGACACGGTGCTCGAATGGGACCTGCCGTTCGCCCGGTGGTTCGGCGGCGGCACCTTGAACGTGAGCCACAACTGCCTCGACCGGCACGTGTCGGCCGGCCTCGGTGATCGGGTGGCCTTCCACTGGGTGGGGGAGCCCGGCGACACCCGGACCATCACCTACGCCGCGCTCCTGGCCGACGTGCAGCGCTTCGCCAACGTCCTGAAGGGGCTCGGGGTGCGGCGTGGTGACCGCGTGGCGATCTACATGCCGATGATCCCCGAGCTGCCGGTGGCCATGCTGGCCTGTGCCCGCATCGGCGCGCCGCACTCGGTGGTGTTCGGCGGGTTCTCCCCGGACGCGCTGCGCGACCGGATCGAGGACGCGTCGGCCCGCGTGCTGGTGACGGCCGACGGCGGTTGGCGCCGGGGCTCGCCGTCTGCGTTGAAGGCCAATGCCGATGCAGCGGTGGACGGATCCTCCACCGTCGAGCACGTGGTGGTGGCCCGCCGGCTGGCAGACGCCAACCCGCCGCCCATGACCGCCGGCCGCGACCACTGGTGGGACGAGCTGATGGCCGCCGCCGCCGCCGAGTGCCCGGCCGAGGCCATGGAAGCCGAAGACCTGCTCTACCTGCTCTACACCTCGGGGACCACCGCACGCCCCAAGGGCATCATGCACACCACAGGTGGCTACCTGACCCAGGTGGCGCACACCCACCGGACGGTGTTCGACCTGCACCCGGAGACCGACGTCTACTGGTGCGCCGCCGACATCGGATGGGTCACCGGCCACAGCTACATCGTCTATGGGCCCCTGGCCAACGGGGCGACCAGCGTCATGTACGAAGGCACTCCCGACTTTCCCGGACGTGACCGGTGGTGGGACATCGTCGAGCGGTACGGGGTGACCACCCTCTACTGCGCTCCGACAGCCATCCGCACCTTCATGAAATGGGGAGACGAGCACCCCGCGGGCCACGACCTGTCGTCGTTACGGCTCCTCGGCTCGGTGGGTGAGCCGATCAACCCCGAGGCATGGATGTGGTACTGGCGAAC
>JAJYAB010000129.1 GCA_021779775.1 Actinomycetes bacterium | reverse complement strand
TGGCTGGAGGGAGCGTCGGCGCTCACCACGGCCACCGCCACCCCCGCCGTGCTCGGGTCGCTGCGCAATGCACGGAGCACGTCGACACCACCCATGTCCGGCAGGTGCAGGTCGAGCAGGACCAGGTCCGGCTGGTGCTCGCGGGCCAGTTCGAGGGCCAATCCACCCTGCATGGCCGCCAGGACCTGGACCCCCGGCCGGCGGGCGAGCACCCGCTCGACGAGCTCCAGGTTGGCCAGGTTGTCCTCCACCAGCAGCACCATGAAGTCTGCCGCGGGCCCCGGCTCCAGAAGCAGCCCGCCGGGTCCGAGAACGTCGATCCTCGGCCGATCGGTCGCCACCGGCAACTCTATGGCGAAGGTGCTGCCTTCGCCGGGAAGCGAGTCTGCGGTCAACCGGCCACCCATCCGCTCGACCAGATGCTTGGACAGAGCCAGGCCGACACCGGTGCCTTCGGCTTGGCCAACGCCGAGGCGCTCGAACGGTTCGAAGACCCGCCGCAGGTCCTCGGCCAGGATCCCCCGGCCGGTGTCGGTGACCTCCAGCCGGAGCCGCCCGGCTGATACCGGCAGGCAGCGGACCCGGATCCGTCCTCCCCGCTGGTTGTACTTGACGGCGTTGGAGAGCAGGTTCAGCAGCACCTGCAACAACCGGTGCCGGTCGGCCTGCACCAGCAGGCGGTCGTCGACGGTGACCTCCATGAAGATGCCGGCACGCTCGGCCAACGGCTGGGCGATCCCGGTGGCGTCGGCAACCACCTCCGCGACCTGGACCGGCGTCACCTCCAGCTCGAGCCGCCCGGACTCGATACGGGCGATGTCGAGCACCCCGTCGATCAGGTCGAGCAGGTGGCGCCCCGAGCGCAGGATGTAGTCCACCTCGTCGGCTTCGGTGGCCGGTAGCTCGTCCATCTGCAGGAGCTGGGAGAACCCGAGGACAGCATTGAGCGGGGTGCGTAGCTCGTGGCTCATGCGCGACAAGAACTCGCTCTTGGCCTGGCTCGCCTGCTCCGCCGCAGCGATGGCAGCCCGCAGGCGCCGCTCGTGCTCGAGCTTGCCCGACATGTCGCGGGAGACGACGACCGCGCCGGCAAACGATCCGTCGTCGTCCACGATGGTCCGGCAACGCACGTCGCTGGCCACCCAGTGGCCGTCCACATGACGGATCCGGGCACGGACGGCGATCTCCGGCGTGATCCCGGCACTCAGGTCGGCGAAGGCATCGGCCACACGCGGCAGATCCTCAGGGTGCACCAGGTCGAACATCCACTCGCCCAGGCCGGGACCAAGCCGCCGGCCCAACACCTCCTCCCCCGCGGCGCTGATGCTCGTCGTGTGGCCGGTGCGGTCGAGGATGCTGATGACGTCGGGGCTCGCCGCCATGACCGTTTCCAGCAGGCGCTGGCGGCGATCGGCCTCTCGCTCCAATCGCTTGCGCTCGGTGATGTCGGTGGCGATGCACACGGTGGCGTACGGTTGGCCGGCGGAGCTGCGCAGCTGGAAACGGCTCGCCATCACCACGCGCCGGCCGATGGCCGTGTCGATCGCCTGGTCGATCACCAGGGGGCCCTCGTCGAAGGGAAGCTGCTGCTCGAACTCGCCAAGGGACCGCATGTACCAGGGGGTGAGCTCGGCGGCCGTGCGCCCGATGGCATCTTCGGGAGCCACGCCCATGACGCGGCTCCACTCGCCGTTGACCATGACGTAGCGCCAGTCGAGGTCTTTGACGAACACCATGGCCGGCGAGTGGTCGAGGATGGACTGCAGCCAGGCCCGGCTGGTGTGCAGTGCCTCGAGCAGCGCCTGGTGGTCGGTGACGTCGCGGCCGACGGCGTACATCCTGCCGGTCGTCGGATGGACCCTGGCCGCCCACTCGATGTGGGACCAGCCACCGGCTGCCCTGGGGTGACGCAGCCGGATGCCACGCAGCGCTTCGCCCCCGCGCAATCCTGCCCAGGCCGTACGGGCGACAGTTCGGTCGTCGGGGTGGACGAAGGGGGACTTGTCCGGGTCGGCTACCACGACCCGACCGTGCCCGATGGCCTGCTCGAACGCGGCGTTCCACCAGATCAGCCGGCCGTCGGGTGCACCCATGCACCGAAGCTCGTCCCCCAGCTCGACGAAGGGGCGAAGCTCCGGGCGGGCGGTCATCGTCCCCGTCCCCCGACGATATCTTCGACGACGACCAGCAGCCGCCGGATGTCGATCGGCTTCGTGAGATATGCGGACGCCCCTGCGGCGTGCAGGGTGTCACGGTGCTCGGGGGTGGTGTCGGCCGTCACGACGACCACCGGGACCCCGGCGGTGCGCGGATCGCTCCGCAGCTTCTGGAGCACCAGTCCTCCATCGATGTCGGGGAGGTGGAGATCGAGCAGGACCAGGTCAGGGCACTCGGCGCGAGCCACCGCCAAGCACTCGGCACCGGTGCGTGCGCTGCGCATCTCGACGCCGCCACGCCGGGCGAAGATCTGCTCGACCAGGTCCACGTTGGCCCGGTTGTCCTCCGCGTAGAGGATCCGCAGTGCCCGGACGGCAGGTGGCGGGGCCGAACGGACCGCTCCCTCCCCGCTCGCTGGGGAGGGGGCGTCTGACACCGCGAGCGCTACGGCGAACGTCGTGCCGACCCCGACCTCGGAGACGACGTCGATCGTGCCGCCCATCTGCTCGACGAGGTGCTTCGTGAGCGTCAGCCCGACTCCGGTGCCCTCCACGCCTGTGTGCTCGGCCCCGAGGCGGTCGAACGGGTCGAACAGGCGCGGCAGGAGGTCTGGGGCGATACCCGGCCCCGTATCGGACACGGTGATATGGACGGTGCCAGGAGTGCCGCGATCGGCTACCACGGTCACCATGCCCCCCGGACGGTTGTACTTGACAGCGTTGGACAGCAGATTGAGCAGTACCTGCAGCAGGCGTTGGCGGTCGGCCAGGATGTGGCCGCCGAGCACGGCAGCCGACACCGCGACGTCGACGGTCACCCCGGCCCGCTCGGCCAGCGGCTGGGTCAGGCTGACGGCATCGTCGACCAGCGCCCGCAGGCCCACCGGTTCGAGCACCAGGTCGAGCTGGCCGGTCTCGATGCGGGCGATGTCGAGGACCTCGTCGATCAGGTCGAGCAGGTGGAGCCCGGCACGCAGGATGTGCTCCACCCACTCAGCCTGCTGGGAGGGCAGGTGCTCCATCTGCAGCAGCTGCGCGAACCCGAGCACGGAGTTCAGGGGTGTGCGCAGCTCGTGGCTCATGCGCGACAGGAACTGGCTCTTCGCCGCGCTGGCGTGCTGGGCGCGGTCGACTGCCCGGCGCAGCTCCTGCTGCGCGTCGATGTCGCCGCTGACGTCGCGCGACACGACCACCGCCCCCCGCACCCGCCCGTCGCGCCCCAGCACCGGACGGGCCCGCGACTCGAGGGTGACCCAGTGCCCGTCGGCGTGGCGGGCGCGGTACCGCAGGTCGATGGCGTCCTCGTTGCCCGTGAACAGGCGGCGGTAGGCCGCTCGGGTGGCCGGCATGTCCTCCGGGTGCACGCCCTGCTCGAGCTGATCGTGGGGGGTGGCGCGGTCCAGGCCCAAGATCAGCGAAGCTGCGTCGCTGACCTCCACGACCCGGCCGGTTCCGTCGAGGATGGTGACGATGTCCGGACACGCTCCGATGATGGTGTCGAAGAGCCTCACGCTGGCCCGCAGCTCCTCTTCCACGCGCACCCGGTCCGTGATGTCACTGGCGATGCCACCCATGCCGACGATCTCGCCGTCGACGTTGCGCAGCGGGAACCGGGTGATGAGCACCGTGTGCGGGCCATCGGCGAGCTCTACCACGTCGTCGCTCATCTCCGACCGGCCAGCCGTCATGATCCGCTCGTCGCGGGCCTGACCCGAGGCGGCGCGCTCGGGCCAGAGCTCGGCAGCGGTGCGTCCGAGCATGTCGTCGACCCGGAGGCCCATCAGGCCGGCGAGCGCCCCGTTGACCAGCACGTACTGTCCGGTGATGTCCTTGGCAAAGATGGCGGCCGTCGAATGGTCGGCCACCGCCTGCAGGACCTGCTGGTAGGACCACAGCATCTCCTCGTCGGCATGGTGCGCCGCGCGGCCTCGCGCTGCGCCGTACACGAGACCGGTGTCGCGGTCGTAGGCCGGCGACCAGTGGAGGATCCGCTCGTCGGGGCCAGTCCCGGCGTCGGGGACGTCCGGGAGCCCCGGCAACTGCCCGTAGGCCCGGTTCCACCATCGAAGCCCTTCGCCCGGCTGGTACGCACCGAACAGCTCGGTGGACAGCTCGAGAAAGATGCCGACGTCGTCGTCCGACAGCTCGCCGCGGCACTCCTGCGCTGGCTGTTCGCTCACCGTCCGTCCTTGCGGCATGCGGGCGCACGCCATCCCCACGGTATCGGCAGGCCGAAGGCCCTCGTTGAGCCTCAGCTTCCGGCGACCGTCCCCACCGCCGGCGAGGCAGACATGCCGTCGGCTGCTGCCTCCTGTGCCATCTGTAGGAACTTCTCGGGATTCACCTCGATGAACAGGCCTTCTGCCTCGGCGGTGAGGACCCCCTCGTGGTGGATGGTGCCGGACACGCGGATCTTGCGACCGCGGCGGTCCACCGTCCGGGCGGCGAGATGCAGCGGACGGCGCAGCGGGGTGGGCTTGCGGTACCGGATGGTCAGCGTCCCCGTCATCCCCGGATTGCCGCTGGCCATGTTGGCTGCGCCGAGGAGCTCGTCGAACACGAGGGCGATGACCCCACCGTGCACGCAGCCCGGCGGCCCTTCGTAGGGGTAGTCGAACCAGCCGGTGCCCACCATGCCGTCGCCGCCGTCGGGCTCGAAGCGGACCGGCGGGGCCACGGGATTGCACTGTCCGATCACCGGGCTCGTGGGGAAGTAGTCCTGGGACGACCCGTGCGTGTCGGGGTTGATCCGTGCCCAGCGCCCGGGACCGGCCGATTCCTGCAGCGAGGCGAGGACCGCCTCGACGGCGGTGGCCGCCGCGGCAAGGGCGGTGTCGGGGGCATCCGCCGACACGGTGGCCGTGCTGAGGCGCCGGACGGCGTCGGCGAGCGCCCGGCGGCTGTCATAGGCCGTCACCGGCGTGCCAGCGCTGGCGTCGACGTGACGGCAAGCGGCCGCCGGGCGTTGGTGTCGTTACCCTCGGGCCGGTCCATGATGGCGACAGCGGCGGCACCATGGTGCTCGAAGGTCGGGGCTCCGGTTCCGATCATGCCCATCGTCTATCGCAAACCTGGCGTTGCCGGCTAAATGGGCTGCCCTGGGATGCCAGCGCCTCGGCTACGAGAGCCCTGCCACCCGGTACGCTGCGGCCACCGTGCAGTGGTGGCTGGGCTGCGGCCACCGTGCAGTGGTGGCTGGAACTGGCCCTGCTCCCGTGAACGAGCCCGGTCACGGATGGCGACGTGCTCGGGATCATGGTCCCATCACCACAGGTCGGTCGCCACCGGAGCCGGCCGGTCCGGCCCGGTGGGGCGGGGCACGCCTGGAGCGATAGGCAGCGGAACGGGAACGGCTGCCGCATGCACCGTCGGCACACCAGCGGCGCCTACCCGGTCGGGAGCGGTCGACGAAGAGCAGGGCGCAGTCCGCTGCCGCGCACTGGCGGACCTTCACAAGCTCGGGTCCGGTCAACAGGCCGACGGCGTCCCGGGCGACGGTCGCGAGGCAAGCGCCGATCGGGTCGAGACCGTTCAACGTGGCCCGTCGACCATCTGCGGCGACCTG
>JAJYAB010000128.1 GCA_021779775.1 Actinomycetes bacterium | reverse complement strand
CGACGCCCACTTGTACTTCAAGCGGGCGAAGAGCTCGGAGCTGCTGCTCGGCGACCCGGTGTACCACCGCGAGCTCCTCGCCCAGCGCATCGGCATCTGAGACGCCCGCCTCCCGTCCGGCCCGGCGATCGTCCAGGTGGCCGGAACGATGAGCGGGCTCTGGGAGCAGCTTCCGGCGCCGGCCGGCTTCCTCGGCATGCACGTCGCCCACGGGAGCGGCGCTCAGCCTGCCGGCACCGCCGTGATCTGTCACGGGTTCCCGCTCGAGCGGGAGTCCGCCCAGCGTACCGGCCGGACCTTTCCGGCTCTGGCCGACCGGCTGGCTGCCGAGTCGGGCTGGGAGGTGATCGCCGGATGCCTGCGCGGCGTCGGGCCGTCGGAGGGGAATTTCTCGTTGGCGGGCTGGCTCGAGGACCTCGGCGCGTTCGTCGACTGCGCCGCCGGACGTGCCGGTGGCGCTGCGGGCGTGCGGGTGGTCGGGTTCGGCACCAGCGGCTCCCTCGCCTTGTGCCTGGCGGCGACCGACGAGCGGATCCGCGGGGTGGCATGCCTCGGCTCGGCGGCCACGTTCGCCGACTGGGCGCAGGATCTTCACGGCATGCTGGACTTCGCTCGACGAGTGGGGATCGTGGAGGATCCGGACTTCCCGCCCGACCTGGAGACGTGGGGTGCCGCCTTCGGGTCGCTGCGTCCCGACGAGGCGGCGGCCGGCGTCGCTCCGAGGCCCATGCTGATCGTCCATGGCACCGAGGACGAAGGCGTCCCCGTGTCCGACGCCCGCACCCTGGCTGATGCCGGAGGGCCGTCCGCCGAGCTTCGCCTGCTGGCCGGAGCGGGGCACCGGCTGCGGGCCGATCCTCGAGCGATCGCCCTGCTGGTGGGCTGGCTCGAGCGCCAGGGGCCCTGACACGACCCGGGGCGCAGCTGTGGTCGGGGCACGGCGCCCGAGGATGCGGAGGGTGCCGTGACACCCTCCGCGCCGGTGCGGCGGGCAATAGCCCTGGTGGCGGTAGTGGCGGCCGTCACGGTGCTCGCCGGGTGCGTGGCGGCAGGTCGGAGCACGGGCACCGAGAGCATTGGCACGCACCGTTGGCGGGGAGCGGCCATGTCGCCGGCAGGAACGTCCACGGTGGCGGGCGTCCCGCCGGTGCCGGTCATTGCCCCGCCCGCTCCCACGCCTCCCACGGCTCCCCCGTATGCCGTGGTGTCCTCGGTGGTCGTGTTGACGGACGCCACCCGTCCTACACCGGCCCGAGGTGACGTGGCAGGGCATCCCGGGCGGGTCCTGCGCACCTTGGTCGTGCGTCCCCTCGGGCTTGCTGGCCCACTGCCGGCGGTGGTGTTCGCCCACGGCTACGACTCCGAACCGGAGCGGTACGAGATCCTGCTCGACGCCTGGGCAGCCGCCGGGTTCGTGGTGGCCGCACCCGAGTCGCCCGGCTCGGCCGCCGACTTGCCGGGGACGCCCACCGAGTCTGACATCGGGCAGCAGGCGGGGGACCTGTCGTTCGTGCTGTCCAGCCTCTTGACCGGGGCCGCCGGGGTGCCCGTCGACCCGGCGCGGGTGGTGGCCGCCGGCCATTCCGACGGGGGATCGAGCGTCGTCGCGCTGGCCATGGACCCGGCCTACGCCGACCGCCGCTTTGTCGGCTACCTGGCGCTTGCCGGACAGATCCCCGATGGCGTCGCCGGGCCATGGACAGCGTCCAGCCCGCGGCCACTCGTGCTGATGGTAGGGACCGACGACGAGTACGGCACCCTTCCCCTGGCCGTCCAGGCGTACGACACCTGCCGGTGCACCAAGGCGCTCGTCACCATCGCCGGCGGCACGCACCTCGGCCCGTTTGTCGGGGGCACGGCGCTCGCCGGGTCCGTGCGTCAGGCGACGGTCCGGTACCTCGATCTGCTGGCGGGCAGCGCTGGCTCCGAAGCGACCGCGGTGTCCGACCAGCAGCTCGCTGCGGTCCTGGCGCCGCCAGCGGGCTCTGGAGACTGGCAGGTTGTCACCGGATGACCGGTCGGCTCAACCGGTAGTGATGGCGGCGGCCGTGATGGAAGCTGCCGTGCCCATGATGATGCGAGGAGCACGCGCAGGGTCGAGCCAGCGCAGCACGGCGAGCAGGTTGCCGACCGGCAAGGACACGCAGCCAGCCGTCGGTCCTCCGTCCGACACGTGGAGGAAGATGGCGCTGCCTGCGCCGGAGACGACCGGCTCCTCGTTGTAGGCGATGACCGCGCCGTAGTCGTAGACCGGCACGTTGTCCATGGGCTCGGGGTGCCTCCCTGGATCGGTGCCCGTCGAGGTGTCGACCCACTGGTTGTAGTGGGCGCTCGCCGGGTCGTCGTCCCACACGACGTTGCTGGCGGTCACCGTCCGCCACGGGAAGGCGACCCCGGGATCCGGCGCGACGCCGAAGAAGAAGTCGAAGGCATACGACCCCGAGGGGGTCTTGCCGTCCCCTTCGTGCTTGTGGCCCGGCTGAGCGAACCCGCCGTAGCCGATGTCGGCGGTCCACGGCCCGAACACCTGTTGCCAACCACCGGGCACCCGCTGGTACGCGGTGAAGGTGGCCGTCGTGGAGCCATAGCTGGTGGCACTTACGGCGACGACCTGGCCCGCAGCCCCCACGCCCATCAGCTGGCCGGCCAACGTCGGTGCCGGCGCGGTCGGACGGGCTGGCGTGGCGGTGGCCGGTGTGGCGGTGGTCGGCGTGGCGGTGGCCGGTGAGGCGGCCCCCCTGGTCGCTAGGTGCGGCACCACAGCTGTGGCTCCACATCCACTGAGGCCGACGGCTGCCCCAGCGATCAGCGCGGTCAGCGCGCTGGCGCCCCAGGTCCCGGTACGGGCGGGCAGCATGCCAGCGGAGGACCGGTGATCTGTGCCGGTAGGCTCGGGCCCCGTGAGCCGTTCCCGGCGCGCCGGCGTCGTGTTCACCTGGCTGATCCTGTCGTCATGGCTGGCCGCCTGTGGCGGAGCTCCGGGTGTAGGTGCCTCGCCGGGCGGCCGGACCACGGCCGCCCACCAGGACGTGGCCTCGGCTGCCATCCCACCGGCTGCCACCCCACCGGCTGCCACCCCACCCACGACGACCGCCCCGTCCACGGCGGCCACCACCGAAGCGGTGTTCGCCGTCCAGGTGGCGCCGGTGGACGCGATGCAGGTGGCGTCCACCTGGCGGCCCGGCTGCCCTGTCGGACCGGGTGACTTGCGGATGCTGCACCTGTCGTACTGGGGGTTCGACGGCACGGCCCACACTGGCACCCTGGTGGTGGGCGCGACGGTCGTCGGTGCCGTCACGACGATCTTCCGGACCCTGTTCGACGACCGCTTCCCCATCGCCAAGATGCAGCCCGAGGATGCCTACGGGGGGAGCGACCCCGCATCCATGGCCGACGACAACACGTCGGGTTTCAACTGCCGCCTGGCGGTGACCACCGGGAGCCCACAGTGGTCCGTCCATGCGTATGGCGAGGCTATCGACGTCAACCCGGTCGAGAACCCGTACATCGAGGGCGGGGAGGTCCAGCCACCGTCGGGAGCGGCGTTCACCGACCGCAGCGTGGTGCGCCCTGGTATGGCGGTGCCCGGCGGCCCACTGGTCGCAGCGTTCGCCGCCGTGGGGTGGCAATGGGGCGGTCGCTGGGCCGGTAGTCCTGACTACCAGCATTTCTCGGCGACGGGGGGATGAGCGGCATCGTCTGCACCGGGGGCATCGCCTGCACCGGCGGCATCGTCTGCACCGGCGGCCTCGATCGCCACGCGCAGGCGCCGGGCATCGGCCTCCGGATCCACTGAGCTGGTGAGGTACCGGACGACGACGAAGCGCCGGACCCCAGCAGCGGCAAGCTCGGCCACCGCCTCTGGCGTGACCCCTCCGGTGGCGAAGACCGGCCGGCCGGCGGCCGCCACCGCCTGGCGGAGATAGCCGGCTCCGGTCCCCGGGCGCCCTGGCTTGGTCGGTGTCGGTGTCACCGGCCCTGCCGAGATGTAGTCGACGGGCTCGTGCACGCTGGCATGGAGCTCGGCGAGCTCGTGGGTGGACAGGCCGACGATGGCGTCGGGACCGAGGATCGCCCGGCACACGGCGGCAGGGGCGTCGTCCTGGCCGACGTGGACACCGCCGGCCCCGCAGGCGGACGCCAGATCGGGGCGGTCGTTCAGGATGAACGGCACGTCGCGGTCGGTGCAGAGCTCGGCCAGGGCCTGCGCCCGGCGGAGCAGCGGACGGGCGTCGAGATCCTTGTCGCGCAGCTGCACCATGTCGACACCGCCGGCGATGCAGCGATCCACGAACCGCAGGAGGTCCGACCGGTCGGGTGTGCAGAGGTACAGCCGGCGACCCTGCAGGCGAAGGGCCGCCGTGCCCGGCGGCGCGGCGGTGGTCACCGCGCCCGCGTTCTGGGGGCGACCTTGGCCGCTGCCTTCATCACCTGCTTTTGCGCGCGAACCCGCGCCAGGCTGTCCTCGCCGGTGATGTCGGCAACTGACAAGAAGGTGCCGGGTTCGCCGAACGGGGCGCATGCCTCCTGCCAGCCTTCGGGACGCACGCCCAGCTGCTTGGCGAGCAGCGCGGCGAAGATCCGAGCCTTCTGGTCGCCGAAGCCGGGGAGCGCCTTCAAGCGACGCACGAGGTCGGACCCCGTCGGCGCCCCGCTCCACACCCGCTGGGCTTTGCCGCCGTGCTCCTCCACGACGACCGAGCAGAGCTGGCGGACACGCTCGGCCATCGACCGCGGATAGCGATGCACCGCCGGCCGCTGCACGAAGGCTGCGGCAAGCTCCTCGGGGTCCATGCCGGCGATGGTGTGGACGTCGAGGGTGCCGCCGAGCCGTCGCCTGAGCTCGGCAGGCCCGGCGAAGGCCCGTTCGAGGGGGATCTGCTGGTCGAGGACCATGCCGATCAGCAGGGCGAGCGGGTCCTTCGACAGCAGCGCGTCGGCGGCGGGGTCCTGCGAGAGGCGGATCGGGTGCTCGGGCACGCGGCCGAGGCTACCGGTGCTGGGGCCGCCCGGTCGACGAGCTGGCCGCCAGGCACCAGGCACCGGTCTATCCTTGGACGTTCCCGCCGCGAAGGAGTCCCCCATGCCCAACCCTGAGATCCCCTTGGCGTACAAGGTCGCTGACCTGGCCCTCGCCGGTTTCGGGCGCAAGGAGATCGAGCTCGCCGAGCACGAGATGCCCGGGCTGATGGCCATGCGGAGCGAGCACGCCGGGCACCAGCCGCTGGCTGGCGCCCGGATCACCGGATCGCTGCACATGACGGTGCAGACCGCCGTCCTCATCGAGACGTTGACCGCGCTGGGTGCCGAGGTCCGGTGGGCCAGCTGCAACATCTTCTCCACCCAGGACCATGCGGCGGCCGCCGTGGTCGTCGGGCCCGACGGGTCGGTGGACCGTCCCACCGGCGTGCCGGTCTTCGCCTGGAAGGGTGAGACGCTCGAAGAGTACTGGTGGTGCACCGAACAGCTGCTGCGCTGGCCAGGTCACGCCGGGCCGACCACGATCCTCGACGACGGCGGGGACGCGACGCTCTTCGTGCACAAGGGCTTGGAGTTCGAGCGGGCCGGCTTCGTGCCGGCTCCCGAGACCGCCGACAGCGCCGAGTACGGCGTGATCTTGGGCCTGCTCGATCGCATCGTGCGCGACGGCGACCTGCGTTTCGAACCGATGGTCGAGGGACTACTCGGGGTCTCGGAGGAGACGACCACCGGCGTGCACCGGCTCT
>JAJYAB010000127.1 GCA_021779775.1 Actinomycetes bacterium | reverse complement strand
CAGCGACCCTACGCTGGGGGTGTGACGGTCGGAGCTCCGCCCCGAACTCGCTCGACCCCATGGCTGAAACCAGGGGCTTGCGCTCGCAGACCGGTCAGCAAGGAGCCGCGGGCACGCAACCAGGACGGGACCTGGCGGAAGAAGCGCAGCGACGCGGGTAAGCCGAAGCCATCGCCGAAAAAGGGCAAGTGACTGCTGTGGGATACCCGACGGCGACCTGCCAAGAGCGGGTACCCGACACGCGGGGCCCATCAAAGGAGGGACCCGGTCCTCAATGCGTCGGCGCCCTAAGTGCGACGGTCAGTTCCACGGGTCGGTACACGGTCCCCATCGTGATGACCGGTGCTACCGACCGAGGCCGACCGGTGGAACTGGCCATCTACCACCACCTTCACGGGTCTGGTCACCCCTTCCTCGTCACCCGGGTGATCGGTCCCGAGAGACCCTGCCGTGGCTGCTGCGACGTGAAAGAGCGCCGCTCACCGCGCACGTCGAATGAACGGCCCCTACCGGATGTCAGGCCTCGATGGGGGCAGATCGCCGGCGATCTGAACGCCAAACGGTGCCGCTGCCAGCAACAGCTCAGCCGGGAGCTGCTGGCTGTAGCCCACAGGCGGCCGTCTGGCCCTCCCGGCTCGTCCAAACCAGGCGATCCCGACCAGGTCGCCGCGTGGGTTGTGGCGGACGTGGTATCGGATGCCGTGGAAGCCGGCTGCTTGGAGTGCGCTGGCCCAGGCTTGTGGCCGGGTGTAATCA
This sequence comes from Actinomycetes bacterium, assembly GCA_021779775.1. GTDB lineage: Bacteria > Actinomycetota > Acidimicrobiia > Acidimicrobiales > UBA8190 > JAJYAB01. Next base: position 5,023 of record JAJYAB010000127.1, on the reverse strand, counting down.
GCGGTGGCACTCAGCTCGCCCGTGACGCCGAAGCCGTAGGCGGCAGCCGCCGTGAGATCGGCCACACGCAACTCGACGGTGAGGGTTGCGGTGAGCAGACGGCGGCCCGCCAGGAAGTCCTCCGAGAGCATGGTCAGGCCGCGGGTCACCTCCAACAGGGCGGCGAGCGGCTCTTCCGCCAAGTAGCACGTGCCGTGCGGTACAGCAAGGTCGAAGCGACCCGAGCCGTCGGCGGAGAACCACCACGCCGACCGCCGGACACGGTGCACCCGGTACAGAGCCGAGCCTGCGGGGATGACCCGAGCCGGGAACCCGGTGAGGTCTTCGGGCGGTGCGGTCAGTGGCTCAGACGGGCCGCGGTGCGCTCGGCGGCCGCCGCCAAGACGCCGGCAACAGTCGGGTCACCGAGCACAGATGCCGGGGTCCGGCCATCGAGCTCGTCCTGGCCGGTTGCCAACCACGTGGCCACCGTGTAGGCGTCGACGCCAGCAGCGGCAAAGACGCCGAGCAGTGCGGGGACGACGTCGTAGGGCCTTCCGGTGCTGGGGTCGAACTGGAAGGCAGGGAAGGCCATACCACCGCCGTGACGCGCGAGGCCGAGGAGGCGGTGCCGGGCGGCAAGGTCATAGACCGCCTGGCGGGTGGCCACACCCAGCAGCTCCATCGTCTGACGCACGTCGAGCAGGGCACCCAAGTGGTCCTGCCAGGCCGTCGCGCTCTGCACGAGCAGGGCAGCCCGGCGGCCCACCTCAGCCGCGTCGGAGGCCACCGCGCCTGCCAGGGCGCCGCGCTCGACGAGGGTGGCACGGAAGGCATCGACCGCGGTGTCAATCGCGCTGGTCATGGCTTAGATCATCCCGCTCCGCCCCACGCTTGTCAAGAGCTGTCAAGATCCGGGGCGGGCCCCCCGGGAGCGTAAGGTTCTTAGGGCCCTTCGAGCGACTGGCGCGCCGGGCGTGGCCGAGCGGCAGCGCTGATCAGGTCAGGCCTCGTCCAGGTAGCACAGGCCAACGGCGACGACGTGCTCGCACCAGCTCCCCGGGTCGCCGTCCGGGCACGCGCACTCGCACCCGAGCGGGTGCCCGACGTGGTGGACCATCGCCAGATACGGCTTGTCGTCGTGGACGGTCCCGCAGATGCTCCACTCGTCTTGGTACAGGTCGTCGATAGTGTCGACGAGCAGGCGGGCCCGCTCCAGGCGATCCCGTCCCGCCAGCTGCTCCAAGTCGTCTTCGCTGAACACCTTGATGCCGAGCCACCAGGCTGACCTCTCAAGGGGAGCCATGAGGTCAACCGCGCGCGGGCGTGGCGCGGTCGAGGATCGAGACCGAGCTCGTAGTGCACAGCTCGGCCAACGTGGCGAGCACCTCCAGCCCGATCCGGAGGACGTCTTCCGGCCCGGTCACCCCGGCCGAGATGAGGTCCCGGAGCGGGTCACCCGAGGTCTCGGCCCCGAGGTGCTCCAGCAGCTCGACGTCGGCTGCCCGCTCGCAGGAGTAGTGATCGGAGAACGCTCCGACGAGCGCCTCTGCCACGTCGCGGCCGCGACCCGGAACGGCGCTGTCGACCAGCAGCGACATCACGTCGAGCACCTCGGCGAGCGGGTCGTCGCCGATCGCCGTCCAGGTTGCATGGACAAGGGCGCAGCAGCCAATGACGAACACCGGGCCGTCCTCGTCGGGGAAGTCCGCGGCGATCGCCCCCGGCTCGAGGCCGTCGCGTCGAGCCTCGGCCGCCGCCGCCTTACTCGCCGCCAGCTCGGCCTCCACAACCGGCGCCAGCACCGCAAGAAGCGCAGCCACGGCCGGGTCCTCCACGCTCAGCCCATCGAGCACCACGGCACGCACCAGCACCCATGCGGCAACGCTCCACTGCGCCGGATCGCTGCGAATCGTTGCGGGATCCGGCAGGTTCGCGCTTTCCAGGGGAGGCACGCCGAGAGCCGATCGGAACAGCCGATCCGAGAAGAGCCGGTCACCGAGCGAGTCCTCGGGCCACTCCGGCACAAGAGCCGGTACCGCGTCACCTCTCCACCACCGCCCGGCAGCCTCGGCCAGGCGCCGGTCTCTGTCCCGACTCCAGTCGCCGAGCTTCAACCCCGAGACCAGGGTCTGCAGCTCCGCGCTCCTGGCCCGCTCGTCTCGCCTGAGTTTCTTCGCCCTACTCGCTCGCCCCACAGTCCCCCCTCTGGCGACCGTCAGCCCTGGGGTCAAACCCTACGCAGCTCGGGCGCCTCGCCGGTGAACCTCCGAGCACCCCTCGTGGGCAACCACCACTCGTTGCGCAAACAATGCGGCGGCCCACGCGGATGGCGGCTCGAGGCGACCGGCGGCCTCGCGCGCTGACGCTCTCAGCCCCATCTGATTGAAGCAGGCCCCGCTGTTCGAGGGTGATCGACGATGTCGTCTGGGCCGTTGGGCTCGCCAGCCTCACGACTTTCGTCGCTTCTGCCAGCCTCGATAGGTGCCGAGGGCCTCTTCGACGGACCGCCCCCACAGAGCCTTCACCCCCGGACCCACGCCGTCCACACCACACTCTCGTGCAGCGTTGCAGACATCGCCGCCGTGCAAGGACACGACCAGCTCCCACTCCTCGCGCTCGACCTCGCCGAGGCAGCGCGAGAGATCCTTGTCGAACAGGAACGCACGCTCCCCCCGCCGCTCGCGCAGCTGGCGCTGCTCTCGTGATCCGGTTCGGCTCGCGTTCCTCCTCACCGTCGCCTCCGGCCCTCGTTGCCCGAGTGCACACCTCGAGTCAAGCAGGGCTGGCCCTGGTCGGCCCGCGATGCCGCGGGTCCTCGGCGGTCCTCCGGCGCTCCCCAGGGACGCCGCGAGCGCCGATCTACCATTGGCGGCGGCCGGTGCACCAGCCGGTCCGCCTGCGGTTGAACGACGGAGACCGTTCATGGGTGACCTGGAGCAACAATGGCGCCGGAAGGGCGCAACCTTGAGCGACAAGACCGCCCGCAAGGAGTACGGGCTGTCCCAAGACGAGATCGTCGAGGCCATCAGGACCGGCAAGCTGCAGTACCGCGTCGGCTCGATGCACGGCAACCCTTGGTTCCGGCTGCTTCGCGGCGAGGTCGAGGACCTCGTGCGGGTGAGCCTTGGCGAGGGGCACCTCGAGGAACGGCAGGCAACGGCGGAGCTGGCGCACGTCGACAGCGAACTGAGACGGCTCCGGGCGGAGCTCACCAAGTTGGAGGAGCAGCGGGCCGAGCTCACTGCTCGCCTCGCTCGAGGACACGACCGCGGTTGAGTCCCAGGGAGTGGCGTACGGGCGGTAGCTGAGGGGGATCCCCCAGCGGCGACAGTCATCGCGTCAACCTTCGAGAATCAGGTATGACACGACTACTCGAGGAGGATCACGATGATTGTCCCGACCTGTGGGTGCCGACAACTCCGTCCGCCCAGCTCAGGCGACCATCCGGTACTCGTGGATGAGGCCGCCCAGGCGATCGGTTCTTCGTAGCCGGGCGAGGTCGACATCGCCGATCAGCGCAGGAGCCGTGTCGGGGGTGCACGGCGCACGCTGGCTGAGGGACCGGTGGGGCCGGTGCGCGTTGTAATGCTCGACGTGCTCGGCGAGCACGGCGTCGAGGTGACGGCGGCCGAGGATGATCATCCGATCGAGGCACTCGCGCCGGATGGTGCCGATGACGCGCTCGTAGATGGCGTTGCCCCGAGGGGCCTGGACCGGGGTCTTGATGACTCTGACGGCGTCGGCAGCGAAGACGGCGTCGAAGGAGGCGGTGTACTTGGTGTCGCGATCGCGGATTACGAACTTGACCGGGTTCGCCCGGTCGGCGAGGTCCATCGAGAGGTTGCGGGCCTGCTGGGTCACCCAGTCGGCGACGGGCTTGGCGGTGACGCCGGCGATCCGTACGCGACGGCTGTCGTGGTGGATGAACACGAGCACGTAATGCCTGCGGAGGAGAATGGTGTCGACATGGAAGAAGTCGCACGCCATCAGCCCTTTTGCCTGGGCGGCGAGGAGCTCGGCCCAGGTCGGCCCTGACCTGCGCGGTGACGGTTCGACGCCGTGGCGCTTCAGGATCGCCCAGACGCTCGAGGCAGCGATGGGGATGCCCATGGTGGCGAGCTCACCCTGGATGCGCCGGTAGCGCCAAGTCGGGTTCTCCTTCGCCAACTGCAGGATGAGCCCGGTGGTGCCCTTCGCGATGCCTGGCCGGCCGGGCCGGCGGCGCGGGTAGGTCCAGCGTTTCCTGAAGAGGGCCGCGTGCCAGCGCAGCAGGGTTGCCGGCTGGACGAAGAAGCGTCCGAGCCGTCGGCGGGGCAGCAGTCGTGCGAGTCCCGCCGGCACGGCTCGGTCCGCCGGCTCCAGCGCCGGCCGGTGGACCTGGCGCCGCAGTACCGCCACCTCGTGGCGCAGCACGACGACCTCGACGGCGAGATCGGTGTCACGGCGGAAGATGAGTCGGATCAGTTGGAGGACGCGGCAGAACGCCCGGTAGAGGAACGAGAGGGTCACGGCCGGATGCTCGCCGCCCCCGAGTCCAGCCGTCAAAGTGCTGGTCCCAGGCCATGGATGGCATTCTCGGCACCGACACGCAGGCCCCCGAGACCGCGAGTCACGCGGGTCTAGTTACGGCAACGCTATTTCCTCGCGGGCCCTTGCCGTGCACGGTTGCCAGCGTCTCCTCTTTGCGTCTCCTGGTCAAGAGCGACGACGACGTGGGGGACTATGCGATCGGATCGTCGCCGAGCAGATCCCAGTAGTCGTCATCTGCCACCACGCTCACCAGCTCCACCGAGTCGTCGCGCAGGAGGACAGCCGAAATGACCAGCGGTCCGAAGAAGGCGGTGGGTGTCACCAGCACGTAGCGGATGGAGGGCATGCCGTCGATGTGCTGGCATTGCCGTTCGAACGCGGTGGCGAACGCGGTCTCCGCCGCTCGAAGTGGCCCCTGTTCGAACGTCTCGAACGAGGGCCGGCCCTCAGCTGCGCCTCCTGGGGGGAACAGGGCCTTCGCCTGCGCCACGAACTGCGCTGATCGCCGAAG
>JAJYAB010000126.1 GCA_021779775.1 Actinomycetes bacterium | reverse complement strand
CCGCTGCGGGGGTGCTGACCCCCCAGCCGTGCATGCCGCTCGTGCCGGCACCGTGGGCACCGGGATCCTCTGTCGTCGCGCTCGACGGCGTCCCCGTCCTCGACGACTCGTCCCAGTGCACGTGCGCCTGGGGCGGGGCCGTCTCGGTGACGTCCCCGGGCCAGAGCTCGGCCACGGTTGCCTGAGGCCCCGGTACGACCTGCTCGGGCTGCACAACCCCCCAAGCCGGCCGCGCGCGGCGGCGCTCCGGGTCAGCCGCCCGGTGCCACGTGAACGGAGGCCGGCGCCGGGGGATCGACATACCCCGTGACGGTGTTGAGGAAGTCCCATACCTGCAGGGTGGCCGGAACAGCGCTGTTCGCGTATTCGGGCCGGCGTGGGAGGATGGCTGGGGAGACCAGCACGTTGCCGGTCACCGCCACAGCGGGCACAGCCAGGTGGTCACGCGTTCGCAGCACCAGACTGTGCGCCGTCGCTTCCGCCGCCACATAGGGGGCGGCGCCCGTCCGGGTGACGATCTCGTTGGCCACCAGGTTGCCCGTGATCGTGGTCTCGTACACGTGGTAGACGAGGACGGATTGCCCCTGGGGGTTGCGGCTGCGGATCCTGTTGTCGTGAAGCAGCAACGAACCGGGCACCGAGCTGAAGTCGATGACGGCAACGGCGGTGCCGGAGGAGGACCCAGCCACGACAGCGTCGATCTGGCTGTCTGCCAGCTCCAAGCGAAGGATGATGTCCGTGCCCGTCTCCGCGGGGGCCACCGCGTTGACGATGGTGCCCAGGTCTCCTCCGGCGAACGCCGCGGCCACCGTCGTCGAAAGGTCGACGGTCGTGGCGACCGGTGTGGCAGTAGGGGCGGTGCCTCGACGTTGGAAGCGGGCTCGCAGACCCGTGGCCGGCGCGGCCGCTGCACGGGCTGTTGCCAAGGCAGGATGCGGTGCCGACCGAGCGACGAATCCGGCGAACAGCTGCTGGGCCCGTTGCAGCTCCGCTGCCGACGGAGCGAACGTCAGGCCACCGACGGGTGGGTTGGGCGTCGAGGCGGCGGCCGGAGGGCGGGTCGGCAGTACCTGCCCCATCGCCAACGTCATGGCGAGGATGCGGTCGAGCATCGCGCTGATGCCCATCTTGACCAGTTCGGCCCACAGCGCAGGGTTCCCCACGGCCAGGCGGTTCAGGACTGTGGCAGCCGCCGTATCGTCGAAGGAGGCGATCCATACCCCGGCGTAGCAGTTGCGGATGGAGTTGCGATCGAGGCGGCAGGTCCCGACGTGGCCGAGGATGAGCACCGGCACGGACAGCCCGTCGAAGAGGCACGACTCGACGGCGGCATCGTGCAGGACCGGTATGGCGATCCCCGGCGACGTGGGGTCGGTCGCCGGCGCTCGGACCACGCCACCCGCCACGGTCCCAGCCACGCCACCCGCCACGGTCCCAGCCGGGTTGACCCCAGCCAGGTGGGCACTGCGGTCGCGAGCGATTGGCCGGGCGGCGACGTTCGATCTTGGTGTTGGTGTCGCGCCGGGTGCCGGTGCCGGAGTCGGGACCTGCACGATGCCGCAGGTGAGGTCGTACGGCGGCTCGCTGGCCGTGCCCCGGGTGAGGTCGCCGAACGCAACGGTGGCCGGGGCATCGGGTTGGCCGAATGAGCATCCGGTGACCGACAGGCCCTCCACCGTTGCCGTCGCATAGATGCCGGCGGCAAACCGGCTCCGACCGCCCAGCTCGGGGAAGGCGAAGCTGCAGTTGTCGACGCTCAGGTTGGTGGCCCCGTCGATCGACACGCCGATGGCCACGTCGAGCTGGCTGGCGTAGGCCTCCATCAACGCCTGGTTCTGGTCGGCCACGCCGGCGAACGTGCCGGGTGCCGCAGTGAACGGCACGGCGGGCACTTCGATCGTGAAACCGCTCATCGTCACGTCCGACGCACCCTCGATGGCGATCAATCCCAGCGTGAGCGGCGGCCCGGGCTGTGTAGGGCCGGCCAGCACCACCCCAGTCTCACAACCGCGCAGGCGCAGGCCGTCGTGCTCCGGTCCGAGCACCAACGGGGCAGCCAGGGTGTAGGTCCCCTCGGCAAAGCAGATCGTCGTCGGGCCCTTGCCGGCGTAGCGCGCCACAAAGGCAGGCAGCCCGGCCCCGCCACCGACATCGGACGGGCTGATCTCCACCGTGCAGCACCCGCCGGAGCCCTGGCGCGACCCGACCAGGCTGTCGAATCCGGGGACGCATGCGGTGACGGCCGGCACACCGCCGGCCCAGGCGACGACCGCCAGCGGGCCGGCCCAGGTGCGGGGCCCGTCCGGCGGTTGTGCGCTTTCGAGATAGCGGGCCGGGTAGACGAGTGACGGCTTGATGGGCCGGAGGGCGAACCGCCAGAAGTCGCCGGCGTGGAACACGCCGCCGGGCGAGGTCAGCGTGACGGCCACACCGGTGTCCCCGAGCGGCGTGGCCACACCGGAGGGAGCCGTCTCCATTCCCTGCCAGACGCGGACATAGAGCTGTGGCGTCGACGCGTCGAGGTACCCGGGCGGGGGCTCGCCCTGGAGGGCGAGCGTGTTGCGGTCAGCGTCGTAGTTGGCCGACAGGGGTGTGACGTACCCGGCGGCCGAGGCGATGTAGTCGGTGCTGGTCAGCTCGGCCGCGTCGCGCAGGAGCTCGACGACCTGGCCCTTCTGGGGCCAGTGGAAGCTGTCCACCGGCTTGGATGCCAACGTGACGGTCGTGGTGGTCGTGGTGGCGTCGTAGGTGGCCGCCGTCACCCGGTAGAGGAACGACGCGTCGTCCGGTCCCCACACGATGGTGGGCACGCCGTTTGCCACGTCGGTGACCACCACCCGGTACAGCTGGTTCTCGGCGCCGACGTAGCCTCCGGTGGCCACGGGCTGGCACGGGGTGGGCGCCGCCGGCTCGCTCGGGAACGTGACCAGGAGCCTGGTGGTCGACGCCAGCTCCATGGTGGCCGGATCGAAAGCACACCCTTGCGCCTCCCATGCTGCACCCAGCTGCGTCCAGGCGTCGGAGCACACGGCGGAGCCGGTGGGGGTGCGGGCCACTCGCTGGAGGATCCGCAGGCGCTGTGCCGTGTCCGGGCCGCCCAGGGCGACGTCGGCCAGTGCCGGGTCCTCCACCGCCGACACCTCCTGCTCCGTGGCCAGCAGGTAAACGAGCTCGTTCCCCGTGTCGGCGGGGACCGCCGGGGCCGAGTACAGGGGGTCACCCGAATGGTCCAGCCAGTCGGGTTGGGCGCTGTACGTGACGGCGTTGTCCAGGCTCAGTCGCTCACCTCCGAGGTAGAGGGTCCCGGCCCCGATGGTGAGGTCGCCCGGGGTGGACCCTGCCGGTCCGTCTGTGCGGGGGACGGCGGTGACGCCAAAGCCACCGTCGGGCGTGCCGAACGGACCGACGACGTCGAGGGCCGTCAGCCGGCCGATGTCCGCCTCGATGTCCGAGGCTTCGTTCAGGTCGGCTTCGAGGCTCACCCGTCCCTGTTGGGCGATGACCCGTCGCCAGTGGCGGCTGGGGTCGAAGCTCACCCGTGCTCGATCGCTACCCATTGCCGTCTCCCTCTTGCGCCCTCAGGCGGTTTTCATCACGTGACATGGACGAGCACCGGAGTCAGGCCCAGGGGCATGTACTCCGTGTATTTGATGAGGAGCGCCTGTTCCTTGATCGGATCCAGGTTCTTGCTGAACGCACCCATCTGCGATCCGTTCTCCGCGCCGGTGGCGATCGACCCTCGTGGGCCGCCCCCGACGACGGCATCGTCGACAGCCTCGAGGAGCTGGGCGAACCCGGGCTCGCCGAAGCGCTCGCTGGTGAACACCGCCGCTCCAGCCGGCAGCCGCACCGACTCGTACTGCCGGGGCACCTGGCTTCCTACTGGCACCGCGCTGAACCGGAAGCACCCGGTCTGGACGTCGTCCACCACGGTGAAGCCGGTGAGGATGGAGTCACTGGCCTCGAGCCGGTGGGCGGCCACCGGTCCGAGAACGGTGACCCGCTCCAGCTCGACCGTGGCACCGGACGGCGCCAGTGCAGCCAGTCCCAGGGCAACGGGGAAGGATGCGTCGACGAGGCCCCGGTTGAGGCGGGCCAACGATCCAGCATCGAGACCCGATGCCCGGGCGGCCAGCTCGGCCGTGGCCGGATCGAGCGCCACGGTGGCGAAGATGGTCGGGTCGTACAGCGACGGGCCGGCAACCAGCGAGTTCAAACCCGCCACCACCGACGCGGGGAGCGCCGCCTCGACGGCGGCCAGGGGCTCGGTGGTCATCGTCGTGAGGGCGCTCTGCGCCGCCGCTCCCAGCTGCGGCCACCACGCCAAGGCGAGGGAGTCATGGGCTGTCAGACCGCGCGCCAGCAGCAATGGGTCGTAGACGTCGGCAGCGGTGTACGCGCTGGCCGTTGTCGTGGGGACAGCCTGGACGACGCTGTCGGAGACGGACAGGGCCTCCACCGAGCCGCCGAACCGGGTGCGGATCGGCCCGACGATGCTGTGGTCGATGCCCAGCGCCATGATGGCACCACTCGATCCGGCCGGTGCCGCCGGATCGGCCTCGATGAACACGCTGGTGGGCACCAGCGGCGCGCCATCGACGGCCGTGCCGAGCGGGGAAGCCCCGATCGGCGGCCCGCCCACGCCGGAACCGCCGGCCGCGCCGCCAGGATCGAGCGTGCAGCCGGTGATGCGGACCGACGCGAACTCGCCGCGCAGGACGATGTCGACGCCAGACACCAGCAGCCCGTCGAGCACCAGCTCCGCACCGGGGCCCCCGGTGAACACCCACGACGTGGCACCGGGAGCGAGCCGGATCACCGGTCGCTGTTGGGCTCCGGCCTGGATCATGAAGGAGACGACGGGAGCGGTCGTAGTACCGACCGGTGCTACGCGGTCGTAAGTCAGGGAGTCACCGATGACGACCGTCGCCGTCGTCGGGGCACCTGCCAGGGTGGTATCGAGCCCGGAACCACCCTTCACGACGGGCTGCACCGGATCGACGGTCGCCGGTGGGCTGCCCAGCAGATCACGGTCGTACGTGCCGGCGCCTACGTCCGAGGAGAACCCATAGGAGTAGCCGACCGTCAACGCACCCGTTGGTGCCGAAGTGGTGGTGAACCGGCCGGCCTCGGGCACGACGACACCGACCACCGCCCCGGTGACCGTCACCGCCGACGGCACGTCCACGGGATCCCCCTGGGCCACCTCCTCGGCTCCTGCCGCACGCATCACCTTGAGCAGGGACGTGGTCAGCGGCCCGGGGACTTGCCACTCGAGAGCCGAGGTCCAGTCGTCGGCCGCCGCCGAAGCGTCGGGCCCGTTGCCCACGGTCGGCGCCGGTGGCAGGAACAGGGGGATCGACCGGCCGGTGGGGTCGAAGCTGAAGCTCTGACCGGAGCAGCCGGCGACGGCCACCGGGGTGGACGCCACCACCGGGTAGCTGGCCAGGCGCCACAGGAACACCAGGAGCTTGGGAATGCCGAAGTGGCCGACTGCCCCCCGCCCCGTTCGCAGGTCGGCATGGTGGAATGCTTCGTCGAACGGCGACCCGATCAGGGCTGCTCCGTGGGCACTGCGCAGGTCGAGCGTACCCCCGGCCGGGGTGCCGGTCCGGCGGCCCACGATCCCCTCGGATTCGAGCAATGTCTCGACATCCCCCGGCGCCATGCCCGGCAACCCGGCAGGCCCCACCACCGGGTCCAGCCCGTGACGGCTCCGGGCCAGGCGCCGGAACCCCTCGACGATGTGGACGTCCCAGCCGGTGACATCACGGGCCAATTC
>JAJYAB010000125.1 GCA_021779775.1 Actinomycetes bacterium | reverse complement strand
CCCAGCCCGCGCGACCCGCTGGTGAACAGGTGGCTGTGCGCCGAGACGAACCCCGGCGCCACCAGGCAGCCCGATGCGTCGAGCACCCGGCCACCCGTAGCCGGGGCCGGCCCCGTGCCCATGGCCCGGATCCGGCCGTCGGCGGCGACGGTCATCCACCCGGAGACGGGTGCACCCGAACCTGGGGCCATGGTCAGCAGCAGGCCACCGGTGACGGTCAGCTCTTCGCCGGGTCCCCCGGTAGCAGGTCCCCCGTCGCCGGGCACCTCAGCCGCCGGCGGGCGGCAGCTTCACCGACGGGTCGATGAAGCGGTCGGTGGCGACGTCGCCGGCCGTCAGGCCGGTCTGGTACGTGGACAGCCCTTCCTGTGCGTAGATGGGCAGCAGGGTCTGGATCACACCCTGCAGTCGGGTCAGGTCGAGCGCCCCGATGGGGCCGGTGCCGCCAGCGGAGTTGGCCACGATGCCGTTGGACAGCAGTGCCTGGTCGGCGGCGGTGCTGTAGCCCACGGACGTCTGCCAGTACGAGGCGCCGTACCCGCCGCTGTTGTACCGGGCCAGCAGCTGGTTCACCACCGTCGGGTGCTCGATGTAGTCGACCGACGCCGCCTGCAGCATCGGCACCAGCTTGGTCAGGCATGCCGACATGGCGGTCATCTTGGCCTTGGGGAGCTCGATGACCTCGTCGTAGTCGTTCAGCCCCAGCTTGTAGATCAGGGTGTAGTCCACTGGCTTGTCCCAGGTCGTGGTGAAGTGCTCCAGGTTGACGATCTCGGAGTCGACGTAGCCCTGGTTGATGATCATGCCGCCGCCGGTCACGAACTTGGCGAGGTCACCCTCGTAGCCGCCGATGAAGGCGCTGGCCGGCACCCCGTTGCTGATCAGGTAGGGCACGTAGATCGTCTGCAGCGACGACACGTAGAAGTGGGCGCCGGCCTTGGCCGCGGCGATGAGCGAGGCGATCGAGCTCAGGTTGTGGAACTTGGCCGGGTCGGAGATGAGCACCAGCGGGTCGTGCTCCTGGAACGAGTCGACGGCCACCACGGGGAACTTGGCTGACTCCTGGACGGCGGTGTCGATGCTGCCCATGGCCAGATCCGGCGTCACCCGGAGCACCGGGTTGCCGGTGTAGAGGACCGTAGGCATGCCGAGGCCGGCGTCGCCCGGGCCACCGGCCAGGATCCGCAGCTTTATCCCCGTCGACCCGAGGGGACCCTCGTACGAGTACTGCGACAGCGTGCCGCCCCCGCCGATCAGCTCGTACAGCGTGGCGTGGTCCGGCTCGGGCAGCCAGTTGGTCTGCACCACCAGCGGGTTCGGGCAGATCCCCGACAGCTTCGTCGTGAAGTGGCTCGCCGCGAAGGCATCCGCCTGGCCGGCAGCCTTGGCCACGGCGGTGCCGCTCGGCGCTGCGCTGCCGTTCGACTGGGAGCTGCATGCGGCAAGCCCCATGGCGCAGGCGACCACGACGGCGGCGAGGCCGGCGGCCCGGCGGCCCGGCCGTCGCCTGCCGGCTCGTGGTGGCAGTGCTGCTGCCCGGAGCCGTGCTGCGGGTGCGTCCTCGATGGGGTTCATGCCAGTCCACGCTCCATGCTCGGTGTACAGGACGGTTCTGGAACCAGGTGCTCGGTCACGGGCGGCGCTGCGGTCACGGGCGGCGCTGCGGTCACGGGCGGCGCTGCGCCGACTCGTGCCACGAGCGCAGCACCCGCTGGCTCAGCCAGGTGAAGAAGCCGTAGAAGGCCATGCCCAGGATCGACGACAGGATGAGGCAGCCGTACAGGCGGTGGTACTCGACCTGGTTCAGGTACTGCAGCAGGCGCATGCCCAGCCCGGGCTGGCCGTACTGGAAGAACTCCTCGCCCACGATGGCGCCGACGACGGCCAGGCCCGCCGATATGCGGAACCCGGTCAGGAGGTTCGGCAGGGCGTTGGGGAACGCCAGCTTGCGGAACCGGGTGGCCCAGCTCGCCTGATGGAGCCGGAACATGTCGTCCATCCCCTGGTCCACCGAGTGCAGGCCGAGCAGGAAGCTGGTGGGGATCGGGAAGAAGGCGATCATCACGACGATGACCGCCTTGGCGAAAAAGCTGTAGCCGAAGGCCACGGCCATCATCGGGGCCACCGCCAGCACCGGTATGGCCTGCAGGGCCACCAGGTAGGGAAACGACGCCCGCTCGAGCCAGTGGAAGCGGTACAGCAGCGCACCGACAGCCAATCCCAGGGCGATGGCCACGAGCAGCCCGGTGGTGGCCAGCTCCGCCGTGCGCCCGAACGCCGGCAGGATCTGGCTGTAGGCGTCGTGGGCGAGCAGGCCCTTCGTCAGGACGCTCCACGGGGACGGCACCAGGTAGGCACGGCTACCGTGCATGGACCGCGACAGGCCCTCCCAGCAGGCCACGACGACGACGAACAGGAGCAGCGGTGCCACGAGGCGCCGCACCGGGAACCGGGCGGGGGGGCAGGCCGACCCGGCGGCCGGCGGCTGTGGCGGGGCGACCGGTGCCGGCTGGTCGTGACGTTCCTCGAGCAGGGTCACGGGCCCCTCAGCTCGCCAAGGCGGCCGGGGCCGGTGATGGCGAAACGAGGTCGCGCAGGGTGGCCGACACCGTGGCGGCCACCCTGGCGAAAGCCGGATCGAAGCGGAGATCCGGCGGTCTCGGGTAGGCGAAGGGGACCGGCACCTCGGCCACGATGCGGCCGGGCCGGTCCGACATCACCACCACCTTCGACGACATGAACACGGCCTCCGTCACGGAGTGGGTGACGAACACCCCGGCGAAGCGGCGGGCTTCGAAGATCCCGAGCAGCTCCTCGTTGAGCCGGAGCCGGGTGATCTCGTCGAGGGCGCCGAACGGCTCGTCGAACAGAAAGAGCCTGGGGTCGACGGTCAGGGCGCGGGCCAGCGAGGCCCGCATCCGCATGCCGCCCGACAGCCGGCGGGGGTGGTGGTGCTCGAACCCGCCCAGGCCCACCATGTCGATGGCGGACTGGACCAGCTGCCGGCGGCGTTCCCTGGGCACGCCGCGCAGCTCGCACAGCAGCCCCACGTTGGCGGCAACCGTCCGCCACGGCAGCAAGGTGGCGTCCTGGAACACGTATCCCAGGTGCTCACGTTCGGCCTGGACCGCTCCGCAGCTGGCGGGGAGCAGGCCCGAGGCGATCCGCAACAGGGTCGACTTGCCGCAGCCGGACGAGCCGACGATGGACACGAGCTCCCCGGATCGCACCTGCAGATCCACGCCGGCGAGGGCGTGGGTGCCGTCGGCGTACGCGAGCCCGACGCCGGAGAACGACAGCAGCGGCTCGCCCTCCGCCGCGCTGGCGACCGGCGGCGGCGCTGTGGGCGTGGCCGCCGTGGCCGGCGGTTCCGGTGCTGTCTCCCTCGTCGCGGGCCTCGTCCTGGTGAGGATCGCCGGAGCGCTCATGGCGCGACCTGCCCTTCGAATTGGACGCCGACACGGGGAAGGACCTCTTCGGCCAACCAGGCCAACTGCTCATCGCCCTGGGCCTCGGTGAGACCGGGAAGATCGGGGAACAGCACCAGGTGCCGCAAGTCGAGGAGGTCCCGCCAGCGGCCGAGCTGGTCGGCGACCTCCTCCACGGAGCCGATGGCCATGCCGCCGGTATCGCGTGACTGCTCCGCCGTGGGCCGGAAGTCGAACGGCGCACCGGGGACGAACCGGCTAAACCGGCCGTAGGGAGCGAGGAACTTGACGAATTCGTCGTGGGCAGCCCGGCCGCTGCGTAGGGCCCCGGCCGTGGTGCGCCCGACGTGCACCGGGATCTGCAGGCACCGGCCCTCGCCAGGCCCGAGGGCTCGCCCGGCTCCGGCGGCGATCTCGGCGAAGCGGTCCCACCCCGCCTTCACCACGCCGTACGGCCCCATGGCGAACACCCCGGTGAAGCCCTGCTCGGCGACATAGGCCAACGTCGTGGGCGACCCGCACGGCTGGAAGATCTCCACCGGCTGGTGGACGGGGCGGGGCACCAGGGAGAGGGTGGTGACGGTCGACCCACGGTCGGGGATGCCCGGCGGCGGGAAGGTGAAGTGCTTGCCGGCATAGCTGAACTCGGGCTGAGCCCAGGCCAACCGGACGATCTCCATGGCCTCCTCGAACATCTCGCGGTTGATCCGGTCGGCCTCCTTCGACATGGCATTGTCGCCGCTGGCCACGACGGCGCCCAGGGTCTCGGACTCGCGGGGCACCGTCCCCCGACCGACGCCGAAGACGAGGCGCCCGCCGGTGAGGATGTCCGCCATGGCGAAGTCCTCCGCCAGGCGCAGGGGATGCCACTGGGGCACCACGTTGAACATCTGGCCGAACCGCAGCCGCCGGGTCATGCCGGCCAGGTGCACCCCGAAGAGCACCAGGTTCGGTGTCACCTCGTACCCCTCGTGCTGGAAGTGGTGCTCGGTCAGCCAGAACGTGTCGAACCCGAGCCGGTCGGCCAGCTGTGCCCAGTGGCACAGGCGCCCGTAGCAGGCCACCACGTCGCCGGTCTCGTACCGGCGGTCCGTCGGCGACGGCGGGCCTCCGCCCGCGTCGGGCATGGCCACCGACCCGTAGTAGTGCACGTCCACTCGCACGCCGTCACCGTACGGCGGTGGTGTTTCGATGCCGTCACCACATCGTTTCCTGCGCGTGAACTCGCCCGGCCCGGTGGCCACGACAGGCGGCCAGGGCGCATACTGCCGCCATGGCTCCGGGCCCGCGAGCGTACTGGTCCGCTGCCGCCGTGGCCGCCGCTGTCCGGCGCGGCGAGGTGTCGGCTGTGGAGGTGGCCGAGGCGCAGCTTGCCAGGATCGGCGCCCTCGACCAGCGGACCAACGCCGTGTGCGTGGTGGACCGGACGGGTGCGCTGGCCGCCGCCGCCGTCGTCGACGACGCCGTGGCCCGGGGAGCCGACCCCGGCCCGCTGGCCGGCGTACCGGTCACGGTCAAAGAGGCGTTCGAGGTGGCGGGGCTGCCCGGCACCTGCGGCATGCCCGCCTACCTCGGCCGCGTGGCCGGCGCGGATGCCCCGGCGGTCGCCCGCCTGCGGGCGGCTGGCGCCGTGCTCCTCGGCAAGACGAACCTTCCCACCCAGCTGGCCGGGCTGCAGTGCGCCAACCCGGTCTACGGCCGCACCGCCAACCCGTGGGACCCCGAGCGCACCTGCGGCGGGTCGTCGGGCGGCTCGGCCGCCGCCGTGGCCGCCGGGTTCAGCGTGTTGGACCTGGGATCGGACCTGTCCGGGTCGATCCGGGTGCCGGCCGCCTGGTGCGGCGTAGCCGGCCTGCGACCCTCGCCGGGGCTCGTCCCCAAGCTCGGCCACCTGCCCTGGCCCCCCGACGGCCTGGTCGACCCGCCGTCGTCGGTGGCCGGCCCGCTGGCACGCTGTGTCGCCGACCTGGACCTCGCCCTGGGCGTGCTCGCCGGTCCGACCGGACCGGCCAGCCGCGTGTGGACGCTGACCCTGGCCGACCCGCCGCGCCCGCCAGGCCCGCTCCGCCTGGGGGTGTGGGCCGAGCCGTCGGCTGCACCGCTGTCCAGCGAGGTCGCGGCGGCACTCGACGGAGCCCGGCGGGCCATGGAGACCGCCGGTGTGATCACCGTCGACCTGGTGCCGCCGGTGCCGGCGGAGGACGTCCTGGCACTGGCCTGGCGCCTCGTCGACGCCGAGATCGCCTACGGCCTCGGCGAAGACCAGCGGGGCAACGGCACCGGCGCTCCGCAGCCGGTGCGGTCGTGGTGGGCCGACCGCCAGTCCCAGCAGGCGGTGACGGTCGCCTTCGACGAGGCGCTGGCC
>JAJYAB010000124.1 GCA_021779775.1 Actinomycetes bacterium | reverse complement strand
TCGAGCTTCTGGCGGAAGATCTTGGCGTCGAGCAGGTCCTGGACCCGGAGCCCGACCCGGGTGGCCTTGTCCGAGTATGCGGGCCCGATGCCGCGGCGGGTGGTACCGAGCGAGCTCTTGCCGAGGTACCGCTCGGTGACCCTGTCGAGCTCCTGGTGGTACGGCATGACCAGGTGGGCGTTGCCGCTGACGAGCGTACGACTCGTGTCCACACCTTTGGCAGCCAGGGCGTCGAGCTCGCTCAGAAGGACGCCGGGGTCGACCACCACCCCGTTGCCGATGACCGGGGTGATGTGCTCGTACAGCACGCCGCTCGGCACCAGCTGCAAGGCGAAGGACTCGCCGTCGACGACCACGGTGTGGCCAGCATTGTGGCCGCCCTGATAGCGCACCACCACATCCATATCGCGGGCGAGGAGGTCGGTGAGCTTCCCCTTCCCCTCGTCGCCCCATTGGGTCCCGACGACCACGGTTGCCGGCACGCGCTGTTCCTCCGTCGACGACTCCGGATTGCACAGCATGGTACCTCAGCGCAGGTCGAGCCCCTCACCGGCGCCGGTGTCCACCGTGACGGTCGAGCCCTCGGGGTAGCGCCCCTCCAGCAGTGCCAGAGCCAGCGGGTCCTCGATCGCCCGTTGCAGGACCCGGCGCAGCGGCCGGGCACCGAACGCCGGGTCGTAGCCAGCAGCGGCCAGCCACGACTTCGCGCCATCAGTCACCACGAGGTCGATCCGGCGGGCGGCCAGGCGCCCGACCAGCCGGTCGAGCTGGATGTCCACGATCCGGCGGAGGTCCTCCTGGCCCAGCTGGCGGAACCGCACGATGTCGTCGATCCGGTTGACGAACTCGGGCTTGAAGAACGCTGCGGGGTCACCCGGCAGGTTCGACGTCATGATCAGCACGGTGTTGGTGAAGTCCACGGTACGCCCCTGGCCGTCCGTGAGACGCCCGTCTTCCAGCACCTGCAGCAGCACGTTGAACACGTCGGGATGGGCCTTCTCGATCTCGTCGAGGAGGACCACCGCATACGGACGGCGGCGAACCGCTTCGGTGAGCTGGCCGCCTGACTCGTACCCGACGTAGCCCGGGGGCGCCCCGACGAGCCGCGACACCGTGTGCTTCTCCTGGTACTCGCCCATGTCGATGCGGACCATGGCCTTGTCGTCGTCGAACAGGAAGTCCGCCAGGGTCCGGGCCAGCTCCGTCTTGCCCACCCCGGTGGGTCCCATGAAGAAGAACGAACCGATGGGGCGGCGGGGATCCGACAGCCCGGCGCGGCTACGCCGGATAGCGTTGGCCACCGCAGCCACCGCTTCCTCCTGCCCCACGACGCGCTGGCGAAGCGCATCCTCCATGCGGACGAGCTTCTCCAGCTCCGCTTGCAGCAGGCGGGCGACCGGCACGCCCGTCCACCGGCTCACCACCTCGGCCACGTCCTCGGCGTCGACCTCTTCCTTCAGCATCGCCCCGGCCGACTGGAGCTCGGCCAGCGCCTTGGTGGCCTGCTCGATGCGGTGCTCGAGATCGGGGACCTGCCCGTAGCGGATCTCCGAGGCCCTCGTCAGGTCTCCGTCGCGGGCGAAGCGCTCGGCCTCTCCCTTTCGGACCTCGAGCTCCTCCTTCAGGTGCCGGATCTCGGAGATGGCGTCTTTCTCCGACTGCCAGCGGACCGCCATGGCATCCGCCTGCTCCTGCAGGTTGGCCAGCTCCTCGTCGAGACGACCCAGCCGGTCGACCGATGCCGGGTCGGTCTCCTTGGCCAGCGCCATCCGCTCGATCTCGAGCTGACGCATCCGCCTGGTCACCACGTCGATCTCCGTCGGCATGGAGTCGATCTCGATGCGCAGCCGGCTGGCTGCCTCGTCCATCAGGTCGATGGCCTTGTCCGGCAGGAACCGGCCGGTGACGTACCGATCCGACAGCATGGCGGCGGCCACCAGCGCAGCATCCTGGATCCGCACCCCATGGTGCACCTCGTAGCGCTCCTTCAACCCCCGGAGGATGGCGATGCTGTCCTCCACCGATGGCTGGCCGACCAGCACCGGCTGGAAACGACGCTCCAGCGCGGCGTCCTTCTCGATGTGACGGCGGTACTCGTCGAGGGTGGTTGCCCCGATCAGGCGGAGCTCCCCCCTGGCCAACATCGGCTTGATCATGTTGCCGGCGTCCATGGCCCCTTCGGCGGAGCCGGCGCCCACGATGGTGTGCAGCTCGTCGATGAAGGTGACGACCTCCCCTTGGGCGTCGACGATCTCCTTCAACACGGCCTTCAGGCGCTCCTCGAACTCGCCCCGGTACTTCGCCCCTGCCACCATCGCCGCCAGGTCGAGGGAAACCAGCTTACGATTGCGCAGGCCTTCGGGGACGTCGCCCTCCACGATGCGTCTGGCCAGTCCTTCGACGATCGCCGTCTTGCCGACCCCCGGCTCGCCGATGAGCACCGGGTTGTTCTTCGTGCGCCGCGACAGGACCTGCATCACCCGGCGGATCTCCTCGTCGCGTCCGATGACCGGGTCGAGCTTCCCCTGCCTGGCAAGCTCCGTCAGGTCGCGCCCGTAGTGCTCGAGCGCCCGGTACTGGTCCTCGGGAGTCTGCGACGTCACCCGGTGGCTGCCCCGCACCTGTCGCAATGCGTCGCGCAACCGGTCACGCGTGACACCGAGGTGGTCGGCCAGGGCGAGCAGCACGTGCTCCACCGACAGGTACTCGTCGCCCATGCCCACGCGGAGCTGGTCTGCATCTTGGAAGGCGGCGGCCGTCTCGCGGGCCAGGCCGGGCTCGGAAGCACCGTAGGCCTTGGGTAGCTTGGCCAGTCGCCCGGCCACCGCGTTGGCCACCGATCCCGGTTCGACGCCAGCGCGGGTCAGCAGGGGCAGCGCCAGGCCGTCCGCATCACCCAGCAGGGCGGCGAGCAGGTGGTCGGGCGTGATCTCGGCGTGGGACGCGGCGGCCGCCCGGGCAGTGGCGCCCGACAGCGCCTGCTGGGTCTTCAGGGTCCAACGGTTCGGGTCAAGGGTCATGGCTACCTCCCAGAAGCGCGGCTCACCCCACCGGGCCGCAGGACGATGGCGGCCCGGGGCACAGGCACCAGGTCGCGCCGGTACTGGCGGTGGGTTCGCTCCAGTGCATCGCGGGCCTCGGCCCGCACCCGCTCGAGCTCGGACTGCAGGCGCGCCACCTCGGCTTCGAGGGCGAGCACCCGGCGCACCCCTTCGAGATTAAGGCCGGCAGCCGTCAGATCCTGGATCCGCTGCAGCTGGGCGATGTCGCGCTCGGAGTACCGCCGGTTGCCGCCACTGGTCCGCAGCGGGCCGACCAATCCCTTGCGCTCGTAGATCCGGAGCGTCTGGGGATGCACCCCGGCCAGCTCGGCTGCAACCGATATGACGTACACCGCCCGGGTCGCCGGGTCGCCGACGTGGGCAGAACGACTCAGGCGGGCAGGATCACCCGGCCGCTCAGCCATCGGTCATCCCCAGCCCGACCCGCGGACGCTGGTCGAGGACCCGACCCAGCTCTTCGACCAGCGCCTTCTGCTCGTCGGTCAGCCGATCGGGCACCGCCACATCCGTGGTGACCAGCAGGTCGCCGGCCGCCTGCCGGCCCGCCGACGGGACTCCCCGGCCGCGCACCCGGAACGTCCGCCCCGCAGGGGTCCCCGGCGGCACCCGTAACGTCACCGGATCCTCGAGCGTCGGCACGGTGACCGTCGCGCCGAGCGACGCCTCGCTGAACGTGATCGGCACGGTCAAGGTCAAGTTCCGCCCCCGCCGGCCGAACAGCGGATGGCGGCCGGCCCGTACCGTGACGAACAGGTCGCCAGCCGGACCGTTGCCGCGACCGGGGATGCCGCGGCCCTTCAGCCGGATGCGCTGGCCGTCCTCGACGCCGGCCGGGATGCGCACCTTCACCTGGCGGGTGTTGGTGGCCGACCCGGTGCCATGGCACGTCGGGCACGGGGTGTCGACCTTGGTGCCACGGCCACTGCACTCCGGGCAGATCTGGCTGAGGGAGAACAGTCCCTGGTTGTCCTCCATGGCTCCCTTGCCCTTGCATCGTGGGCAGGTCACCGGGGTGGTTCCAGGCGCCGCGCCGGTCCCGCCGCAGGTGGCACAGCGCCCCTCGCCGGCCACATGCACCGTCGTCGTCACACCCCGCACCGCGTCCTCGAACGACAGGTGGAGCCCCGCTTCGAGGTCGCCCCCCCGACGCGGGCCAGCGGCGCCACGGCCCCGACGGCCGCCCCCGAACACCCCCCCCAGGCCACCGAACAGGTCACCGAGATCCTCGACCCGGAAGGTGGTTCCTCCACCACCGCCGAAACCGCCAGGCACCCCGAAGCCACTGCCGAAACCGGCCGGCCCGAGCCGGCGGACCTCGTCGTACTCCTTACGCTTGGCCGGATCGCCCAGCACGTCGTGAGCAGCGCTGATCTCCTTGAACTTGTCCTCTGCACCAGGGTTGGCATCCGGGTGGTACCGCTTCGCCAGCTTCCGGTACGCAGTGGTGATCTCCTTGTCGGTGGCCGTGGCAGGCACACCGAGAACGGCGTAGAAGTCCTTCTCCAGCCAGTCGCGCTGCGGCGGCACGCCGGTCAGCCCCGGACCTTCACCATGGCCGGACGCACGACACGGCCCTTCCACCGGTACCCGGGCCGTAGCACCGCATCCACCACCGGGCCGGTCGGGTCGCCGGGCTCGGCCTCCACATGGTCGACGGCGTCGTGCGCCGTCGGGTCGAACGGGTCGCCGGCCGCCGCGACCTGCTCGAGCCCTTCCTTGGCCAAGGTGTCGCGCAACAACGCAGCCGCCTGGCGGAGCCCGGCCGGCGAGGCCTGCTCGTCTCCCACCAGATGGGACTCAGCCAGGTCGAAGGCGTCGAGGGAGGGGAGCAGCCCGATCACGACCTGCTCGGCGGCCCGGGAGACCAGGTCGTCCTGCTGGCGCTGGACCCGCTTGCGGTAATTCTCGAAGTCAGCCTGGACCCGCCGGAGCGCGTCGAGGTACTCGTCACGCTCACGGCAGGCGTCGGCCAATGCATCGGCGCCAGGCACCGGGCCCGGGCGGGCGTCGTCGTCGTCCGGACCGGCCTGCGCCGGGGTCCCCGCTCCGGCGAGGTCGACTGCAGGCTCGTCGCCAAGGAGGTCCGCGTCGACCACGTCGGCGTCCACCAGCTCAGGCTCCACCACGTTGGCACCGGTGTCTTCCAGGTCGGCGTCTTGGGGCTCCGCCACCGCTTCGGGATCCGGGACAGCCTGCGCCCACCCGGGTCGGGGCCGGTCGTACGGAGCGCTCACTGGCCCGGCTCGTCGACGATCTCCGCGTCGACAACCTCGTCGTCCGCCGGGTTGTCCCCCGCTGTCCCGGCACCGGATGCTGTCCCGGCACCGGATGCTGTCCCGGCGCTCTGCGACGCCTCCTCGTACAGTCGCTGGGTGAAGCCGTGGCTGGCGCTGACCAGCGACTCGGTGGCCGACTTGATCGCCTCCACGTCTGAACCGCCCAATGCGTCCTTCAGGGTCTTCAGCCCGGCCTCCACGCTCTCCTTCTCGTCGCCATGCAGCTTCTCCCCCTGCTCGCGGAGAAGCTTCTCCGTCTGGTAGACGAGCGTGTCGGCACCGTTGCGGATCTCGGCCTCCTCGCGGCGGCGGCGGTCGTCATCGGCGTGGGACTCGGCGTCGCGGACCATGCGCTCGATGTCGTCCTTGGCCAGCGACGACTGCCCGGTGATCGTCATCGACTGCTCCTTGCCCGTCGCCGTGTCCCGAGCGGACACATGGACGATGCCGTTGGCGTCGATATCGAACGTGACCTCGATCTGTGGCACGCCGCGGG
>JAJYAB010000123.1 GCA_021779775.1 Actinomycetes bacterium | reverse complement strand
GCCGCGTCAGCCTCGGGCGGCACAGGATCCGCCTCGTCAGGCTGCACGGCCATTGCCGGCCTCCTCCTTCGAGAAGTACCGCATGTAGATCTCGTCCAGGTCGTCGCCCACCCGCCGCAGGTGCCAGACCCCCAGGCCGCGGCCCGCGAGCTCGCCGGCGAGCCGGGACTGCAGCGACCGGGCCCCGGTGACCCGCCAGACCCGCGGGTCGTGCTCGTCGCGGACCACCTCGTGCACGCCCGGGATCGCGCGGAGGGCGGGCTCGAACGCGTCGGCCGGCCCGTCGAGCCCGATCTCCACCTGCAGCGTGTCGCCCGCCATCTGCTCGGCCAGGCGCCGCATGGACCCCTGCGCCACGATCCTGCCCGAGACGAAGATCGCGACCCGGTCGCACACCTGCTGGACCTGGTGGAGCAGGTGGCTGGAGAGCAGCACCGCCGCGCCCCGGTCGCGCGCGATCGAGCGGATCAGCGCGAGCACCTCGGTGACGCCGGCCGGGTCGATCGCCGTCGTCGGCTCGTCGAGGACCACCACCGACGGCGCCTTGACCAGCGCGTCGGCGAGGCCCAGTCGCTGTCGCATGCCGCGCGAGTACGTGTCCACCGGCCGGTCCCCGACGTCGGCCAGCCCGACCTGCGCGAGCAGGTCGCCCACCCGCTCCTCGGTCGTCCTCGCATCGAGGCGGTTCAGGCGGGCCGTGTAGCGCAGGTTCTGGCGCCCGGTCAGGCCGCCGTAGAAGCCGACCTCGTCGGGCAGGTAGCCGACGCGCCGCTTGACCTCCAGGGGAAACCGGGTGGGATCGTAGCCCGCCACCTCCGCGTGGCCGTCGGTCGGCTCGGAGAGCCCGAGCAGCATCAGGATCGTGGTGGTCTTGCCCGCGCCGTTTGGACCGAGCAGCCCGAACACCTCACCGGAACGCACATCGAGGTTCAGGTGGTCCACGGCGAGGATGTCGCCATACATCTTCGTGAGTGCACGGGTCCGGATCACGGACGCCGCCGCCTCGCGATCCCCCTCGCCGCGAAGGGGGCCGGCATCTCCCGCCGGCCGTGCTCCGGCCCGCATGCCGGCCGCCGGCCGTGCCCCGGTCCCGGGCCGAGTGCCGGCCCCGCGTCGCCCGGCGCCACGGCCCCGCGGATCGCTCCTGGGCGGCATCTCAGCGCCTGCCGTACCGGCGGAAGACCCAGCCGAGCCCGACCAGCACGACGGCGATCAGCGCCAGCCCCACGAACCCCCAGAGCGGCGAGGTCTGGACGGTCGTGCGGATGTCGAGGCTCTGCGTGGCGCCCCCCGAGGTGGCCGTCATCGTGACGTCGTAGTCGCCGGTGAGGGCGTTGCTGGCCGGGTGGATGGTGGCCGTCACCGTGCTGGCCGCCCCTGGCTGGAGGGACGGGATCGAGGTGGGCGCGAACGTGACGGTCCAGCCCGTCGGGGGCGTCGACGTGAGGCTCACCCCGGTCAGCGGGACAGTGCCGCTGTTGGTCACGATCAGCGACACCGTCCCCGTGCCACCGGATGTGACCTGGGCGTTGAGCACCTGGTTGGGGGTGCTCATGGTCAGGGCCGGCGACCCCGTCACGTCCGCCTCGAGCTGGACCTGCGCCGACTGCGATCCGGCCGCCGCCGTGACCTGGATGGGGTACTGCCCGGCGGTGACCGAGGCGGGCGGCGTCACGGTGACCGTCAGCGTGTCGTTGCTCCCGCCGGCGATCGTGTCGGTCAGCGCCTGCGCGTTGCTGGAGGGATGCACGTCGACCTGCCAGCCGGCCGGCCCCTGCCCCTGCAGGGTGAAGGTCTGCTGCTGCGTGCCGTTGTTGGCCAGCGTGACGCTGTAGGTGAAGGTGCTGGTCGCGGTGCCGGAGAGCTTCGCGAAGCTGGTGGTCAGCTGCACCCCGCCTGCCGACGCGGTCTCGACCTGGATCGTGATCGGAAGCGTCTGCGTGCCCTGCGCGGCCGTCGCGCTGACGGCGAGCGCGTGGGTCCCCGCGGCCGCGTCCTGCGGCACCTTGACCGAGAGCTGCACCGACGGCGGCGTGGTGCCTCCCGTGTACACCGCGTCGACGGTGTTGCCACCGCCCGTGATGGTCGCCGTCCAGCCGCTCGGGGCGCCGCTGACAGCGAGGTCCACGCGCTCGGGTGACGGCGTGGTGACCGTCAGGTCGAAGGTCACGGTGTTGCCCGCCTGGACCGTCACCGCAGGGTACGGCGTGGAGATCGAGAAGCTCGCCGCCGACACCATACCGGGCGACGCCGCGGCCAGGACCAGCAGAGCAGCAAGGGACAGGGACGCCAGGCGACCTCGTGTCATGTCTTCCTCGTCAGACGCAATACCGCTGGGCGCGGTGGGGCGGGGCCGCCCCGGGACCAACTCGTGCCATCGTGGCGCGCCGGGATCGTCTCCCGGAATCGCCACGATCAAGATTGCTTAACAGTGTGCCGCAGGGCGTCGCATTTGCGCGCCGATCGGGGCCGGCGTACCAGCTGGTGGGCGAGACCGGTCAGTACGCGAACCGCTGTGGCGGGGCGATTCGGCGATCGCTGGCGGTGGCTCGCCGGTCTGGGCGCAGCTGATCTTGTCGGAGCGATGATCTGGTCGGGGCGAATGGAGTCGCGACGACACTTTACGAGTGACAGTCCGCATCGTCGGGCGATTACTTCGCCGACCGCTGGCCAAGTGTGTCTCAGCATGACCCAGCCAGGTGCTCCTCGGTGAACGTCTCGGAGATCCAAATCACGAGGTCGGCCTGCGTGCCCGCGGCATTGGTCAGGAGCTTGCCCAGGGCGCTCGTGATCGATCTAATCGGGGCCGGCCCGGATCAGTGCCCAGACCTTCTTTGCGGCGCAGGCGGCTTGCGGCCGAGCCCCACTGAGCTCGGCCGCAATCACGGTGATCGTGACGCCGCTTCCAAATGACGCTCCACAAAACGCACAACCCACGCCCAGGCGAGCGCTAACGGCACCAACGGGAAGACTGACACCACCAGAAACGACCCGGCGAAGATGCCTGCCTTCTCCAGAGCGACGCCGACGTCCGTCGATGGACCCGATTGGAGGGACAGAAGGCCAACCGCTAGGAGGAAGACCCACACGGACATCACCAGGCCGACGATTGCCGTTCCCGTAATCGCCGGAGCCACCAAGGATTCAGAGGTCCTGGACGCCTGAAGGGCGCCGCTTGCTGCAGCAGCGACTACCAGAAGCAACGGTATGCCGGTTGAGTCCCACGAATCTATCGGGACCGGAAACATCAACCCGAGACCGTCCCTCAGCGTGGGAAGAGTGAACTGTAGCCATGCAAGCGGGCCCTCCACGGCGGCGATCACGAGCAAAGCCAAGACGGCCGCGCCGGTTGCGCCGATCGCCCAACAGCGGGCCACTTGCAAACGCCGATCTGTGAGGCAGCTCTGCTCCTACCACAAGTAAGAGTAGTAGTAGATCAGATTCGTGTCGCATCCGGTTGCCCATGTGTCCACGTAGCCTGCATCCCTTGGAGCGCCGTATGCCGTGAAGCTGTTGGGTTGAAAGTGGATCGTGGTTCCGCCGCAGAACTTGTAGTTCTGGAACGTCACGTTCGAGTACACTGTCGCGGAGTATTGATGCGGAGCCCAGGATAGTACTGCTCCCGAATCCGACTGCACGTACCACCCAGTGAATTGATCCTCATTGAGCGTTTCACTGTAGCTGCTCACACTGTCCACGTAGGTGCCGTCGTACGTCCACGTCATCGAATCCTGCACCGACGCCAATTGGAGATCGAGCGGATCGACCCAGGTGGTGACGAAGTAGCCGCTCCTCCAGCCGCTTGCCATTGGCGACAGGCCAGACGGGGCCGGAGCAGAACCGACCTCGATCAGTTGCTGACACGTGGACGGATTCGCGCCCACCTCGATGGCAACAACTGCAGGCTGTCCCATCTCGTGACGCAACGTGAGCCCGCCACGGCACGAACCATCTGACGCTTTCGTGCCCTGAAGGAGCGTCTCAGTGCCGTTCGTTACTGTGAAGGGGACATGCGGGTTGAAGTAAATCCAGCCAGAGCCCGGATCCGCAGCTTGGACAGCCGTTGGCATAAGTAGAACGAGGACCATGGTCGTCAACACGCTGATCAATCGGAGGCGCACCATTACTGTGATCCTCAGCTTGTGTGATGACGGCACCGTCAATAGCCGGCGAGCCGATGACCGACTTCCAGCCGCTCGGGCCGCACATCGACGACCAGACTTGCGGCATAGCCGCTGGGGCGGGACTGTGGGTCTTGCCTCTTATCACCTCTTGCGATCGCGGCACTTCCCTTTCATCCGGTCCTTGTACTCGCGGCGGTGCGGCCGGTCAATAGGGCGGATTGACTAGTGGGTACAGCAGCACGGGCGGGTCGCGGTCGGGTAGGGAGGTGGCACCGTGGCGGGATTGGCGGTAGGCCCCAGCGCACATCCCCGGCGTTTCCGCCGGGCGCTCGGGTCCGATGACCGCTGCCATGCTCCGGCTCCAGCTCCCCCCGTGCATGCCGTTCTACCGGGCACGGCTCACCGAGCTCGACGGCCAGCGTGCGGCAAGGTCCGAGCCGTCTGCGTGCGTGGCCGAGCCGGCCTTGCGGCAGCACGGGGCCACCCGGCCACGGCAACGCCGGATGCGGTTCGGCAACGGCGGCGCCGGTCCGTCGTCACGCGTCGGCTTGACCCGGGCCCTCACCTGCGCCCCGCTCCGAAACCGGGTCCCCTCGCCAGCGACCCCGGATCAGAAGGGGGTGGTTCTGGGCTCGGTCCGTGAACCGCAACGAATATGACGCGGCCATGCGCGCGACAGGGCGATTTGTTGCAGATGTCTCTCAGGTATTGATCGGCATCCATCGACCGTGTTAGAAGGAGCAAGAGTCGGGCCGTCCATGCGGAGTTGACCCATGCAACAGGATCGGTCACCTCTCGGGGTTGGTTTTCGGTGGACCTTGCCTGTCGAGGGGATCGGGCGCGTACCCCTTCTCAAGGATGGTGTTGTCGGACTGTCGGTCTACGACCATCGGACCTGGGAAACCCGTTTCGGCGCGATCGAAGCGCGCACCGGAGAACCATTGTGGTGGACGCACCTCTACTCCACGGCCTATGCCCGGGCGGCATCTGATGGACGGCATTTCTTCGCTCCGTTCGGGCCGACCCGCATCGCTGCGCTGTCCATGGCCAATGGTGCGGTCGATTGGGTCTTCGACACCGGCACGCGTGTCCGAAGCAGCCCAGTTCTCGCAGACAGCGAGCTGATCATGGCGGCTGGCGACCGCGTCATCGCGCTCGGCCTCGACGGGAAGCCGCGGCGACGAAGCCTTTGACCGTGTGAGTTGCGGCTCACCTGGCCCCGGCGCGGGCCATCTGGCCGGTCTCGAGCCGAACATCGTTCGCTCCTCGGGCTGGCCAGATGGGCCCATCAGCTGCGAGCACGCTCGCAGCTGATTTCGCATGCCGAGCGACGTCCACTGATAGCCTTTGTGGGAAATGCCTTCTCCGAGCGGGCGATCGAGGTCTATCTACTCTGGGCGGTCGCGGCTGGGCAACAGTCGAGCTTGGCGGTAAGTGCAATCTTCGTCGCTCGGTTTGCCCCGCCGGTCTTGGTCGGCCCGCTAATGTACCGAGCCGTCCAACGGTGGCAGCCGAGTTCGTTGATGGTTGCCTCGCAGATTGCGAAGATAGGGCCGCTTTGTGGGCTGCTTCTTGCGGCAACGACGTCGCGATGGGCCGTGCTCGTGCTCGTGCCGCTCGCAGCGGCCGCCTCTCTTGCATCTTTCACGTTCGACGTCGCGTTTCAGACCACAATTCCGGAGTATGTGCAGGGTAATCGATTGGAGACCGTC
>JAJYAB010000122.1 GCA_021779775.1 Actinomycetes bacterium | reverse complement strand
CCGGGCGGGGCTCGCCGCCACCGTCGGCGTCCTCGCCGGCCTGCTGACGCATCTCGGCGACGTGTGGCGGGTGCTGCACGAGCGCATCGGGGCCATGGGGGCGTTCGTCGCCGGCTCCGGCACGTTGGGCCTCGTCGCTCCGCTCGGTGCCGCCATGGCCCTCGCCGTACTCGTCCCGAATGCCCTCGACCGTTCGGGGGTGTTTCTGACTGCTCCGGCAGCGTTCCAGAACCTGGTGGTCGTCCTGGCGGTGGCCGTCGGAGCCACCGTGGTGGCATGCCGCCTCGCCCGTTCGGGACGCATCGGTCCCGCGTTGGCGGCGGCCGTGTTGGCGGCGGCGATAGCGCAGTCGGCGGTGCTCTGCCACGAGTGGGTGCCTCGCATCGGCACCACCCTGGTACGGGTCGATGCAGCGACGGCCCGCCAGCTCTCCACCGTGCTGGCTGACGTGCCGCCGACCGCCGAGGTGGTGGCGTCGCAGGGCGTTGTCGGCCGGTTCGGCGAGCGCCGGGCGCTCTACCCGTTCCTCGACACGTTCGCCGACGGCCAGAAGGTCCCGGTCGTGGCATCCACCGTGGTGTTCGTCTTCGTCGCGGCGCAAGGGATCGAGCAGGCGACGGCGCCACAGACCGCGCGGGCAGTCGCCACGGTGCGTGCCGAGCCGGGGGTGACCGTGCTGCTGGTGTCAGCCCAGGTGACAGCCCTCGAGTGGCACCCTCCGGCGGGAACCACCTCCGTCGCTTTCGGCCGGTGACCCGGGGGCCGAGCACAGCGGTCCAGCGGTGGTGCCGGCTACCCGGCGTGCGCTATGCGGCCTCGGTGATGGTCACCGACTCGATGACCACCCGCTCGGTCGGCTTGCCCGACCGGCTGCCGAGGGCGTCGATGGCGGCCACCGTGTCGAGCCCGGACACCACCTTGCCGAACAGCGAGTAGCTGGCCGGCAGGCGTATCCCGTCGGACCCGCTGATGACGAAGAACTGGCTGCCGTTGGTGTCCGGGCCGGCGTTCGCCATCGCCAGCGATCCGAGCTCGTAGCGGCCGGCGGGCGGGAGCTCGTCGGCGAAGCGGTACCCGGGGCCACCGGTGCCGGTGCCGAGCGGGTCCCCGCCCTGCAGCACGAACCCGGGGATGACGCGGTGGAAGGCGATGTCGTCGAAGTAGTGGTACCGGGCCAGGAAGACGAAGTTGTTCACCGTCCGGGGCGCGGCCACCGGATCGAGGGCGATGGTCATCGATCCCTTGGACGTGACCATCTCGGCCGTGTAGCGCTTGTCGGGGTCGATGCACATCGGCGGCTCGGCGTCGAAGTTCCGGCGCTTCGGGCTGGAACCGTCTTCGGCGGGGCATTCGACTGACATGGGGCTCCTCGGTGTCGGGGATGTGCAGGGTGCGGTGGGGCTACGACACCGCGATGGTGACCTTGAGCATGCGGTGGATGATCCTAGGCGGCACCCCGCTGCCCGCAGTGCCGTCGGCGTTGATCTTGTCGACGATGGCCTGGCCTGACGTCACCTGCCCGAAGATCGAGTAGTTCGTGCCGATGGGGTAGTTGGCCGCCATGATGAAGAACTGGCTGCCATTGGTGTTGGCCCCGGCATTGGCCATGGCGACGACGCCCGTCGTATAGGCCGCCGACGAGGACGGCAGGTTCTCGTCGGCAAATTGGTAGCCGGGGCCGCCGGTCCCGGTTCCGGTCGGGTCGCCGGTCTGGTCCATGAACCCCGGGATCACCCGGTGGAACGTGACACAGTCGAAGAAGTGCTGGTCGGCCAGGAACACGAAGCTGTTGACGGTGTTGGGCGCCTGCTTGGCGTCGAGCGAGACCGTGAACGGGCCCAGGTCGGTAGTGACCGTCGCCGTGTACGTCTTCGACGGGTCGATGGAGAGCGCCGGGGCCTTGGTCCAGGTGGGTTTCGAGAGCTTCGTGGAGGGAGACTCCGGGCATCCGGCGGCTACGGCGGCGGCGTTCGCCGCGGCCTGGGTGTCCCCGGAGGCAGCGGTGGTTGTCGTCGGGCGCGCGGCGGTGGTCGTCGTGGCCCGGAGCGCCGCCTTCGGCTTGGTCTTGGACCCTGACCGGCTGAGGGCGATGGCGCCGACTACCACTGCCGCTACGACCACCATGACGACGGTTCGGCGGATGGCCGCCCGGCGCTTGCGCTGGCGGGCCTGCTCGGCCAGCTTCGCCTGGCGCCCGGCGCGTTTACGGGCTCGTTTGTCGCTCGGCACGGGGCGTCACCCTACTATCGACGATCACTGCAGTTCGCTCGGGCCCAGCGCTCGGGGCAGCAGCGCTCCGGGCCAGCGCTCCGGGCAGCAGATAGCGTCCTAGCCCATGCCTCTGGTGGTGCAGAAATTCGGAGGGACGTCGCTCGGCGACGCCGAGCGTGTCCGGGCGGTGGCCGACCACGTGGCCCGCACCCGGCGCCAGGGGAACGACGTGGTGGTCGTGGTGAGTGCCATGGGCAGGACCACCGACGACCTCATCCGCCTGGCTGGCGACGTCAGCGTCGTGCAGCCGCCGCGCGAGCTCGACATGCTGCTGACGTCGGGTGAGCGGGTGTCCATGGCCGTGCTGTGCATGGCGCTGGCGGAGCTGGGGGTCGATGCCGTGTCGTTCACCGGCAGCCAGGCCGGCATCATCACCGACACGACGCACACCCGGGCGAAGATCCTGGAGGTGCGGGGCGACCGGCTGCGCGAGGCGCTGGGCGCCCGGCGGGTCCCGGTGGTTGCCGGGTTCCAGGGGGTGTCGACCGATCACGATGTCACCACACTGGGCCGAGGTGGATCGGACACCACGGCGGTGGCCCTGGCAGCCGCCCTCGGTGCCGATCTGTGCGAGATCTACACCGACGTCACCGGGGTGTTCAGCGCCGATCCCCGGATCGTCCCCACCGCCCGCCGGCTCGGCCGGGTGAGCTTCGAGGAGATGCTCGACATCGCCGCCAGCGGAGGCCGGGTGCTGGCGTTGCGCTCTGTCGAATTCGCCCGTAACCACCATGTGCCGCTGCACGTGCGCTCGAGCTTCACGTGGGAGCCGGGCACGTGGGTCGTCGAGGAGGAGCCTTCCATGGAGCAAGCTGTCGTCACCGCGGTGACCCACGACACGTCCGAGGCGAAGGTGACCGTCGTCCGGGTGCCCGACACCCCCGGGCTTGCCGCCCGGTTGTTCCGGGCGCTGGCCGACGCCAACGCCAACGTCGACATGATCGTCCAGAACATCTCCGTGCACGGCACCACCGACATCTCCTTCACCGTCCCTCGAGTGGACCTTCCGGCCAGCCTGCAGGTCTGCGAGGATCTGGCGCAGGAGATCGGCGCAGGGGAGGTCCTGGCCGACGACGCCATCGCCAAGGTGTCGCTGGTGGGCGCCGGCATGCGGAGCCATCCGGGGATCTCCGCCACGATGTTCGAGACGCTGGCCACCCACGGTATCAACATCGAGATGATCTCCACCTCCACCATCCGCATCACCTGCGTGGTGCGTGCCGAGCGGGTGGAGGACGCGGTGCAGGCGCTGCACCGGGCCTTCGAGCTCGACGTCTGACCACCGGCGCCGGCCTGCACCGTAGGATCGTGCAATGGTGCAGATCGCCGTCGTCGGGGCCACCGGCCAGGTGGGGAAGGTCATGCGCTCCGTCCTGGCCGAGCGCCGCTTTCCGGCGACCCGGGTGCGGTTCCTGTCCTCGTCCCGGTCGGCCGGGTGCCGGCTGCCCTGGGAGGACGGCGAGGTCGTCGTCGAGGATGCGGCGACCGCCGACTACGCCGGGGTGGACGTCGTCCTCATGTCGGCCGGTGCCACCGCGGCGCGCCAGCTCGCCCCACGCATCGCTGCGGCGGGGGCGGTGGTGGTCGACAACTCGCCGGCCTGGCGCATGGACCCCGACGTCCCGCTGGTCGTCGCCGAGGTGAACGCCGCTGCTCTGGGCTCGCTGCCCAAGGGGATCGTGGCGAACCCCAACTGCACCACCATGGTCGCCATGCCGGTGCTCTGGCCGCTGCACCTCGAGGCCGGCCTCCGGGCGCTGGTGATCTCCACCTACCAGGCGGTGTCGGGCGCCGGCCGGGCAGGGGTGAGCGAGCTCGAGGAGCAGCTGGCGAAGACCGCCGGCCGTGCCGGTGAGCTCACCTTCGACGGGAAGGCCGTCGAGTACCCGGGCCTGTCGACGTTCGGCGGGCCGATCGCCCACAACGTGCTGCCGATCGCCGGGTCGCTGGTCGACGACGGGACTGGTGAGACCACCGAGGAGCAGAAGCTCCGGGACGAGAGCCGGAAGATCCTCGGTTTGCCCGACCTTGCGGTCTCCGGGACCTGCGTGCGGGTCCCGGTGTTCACGGGGCACAGCCTGTCGATCAACGCGGCGTTCGAACGGCCGATCTCCGCCGAGCGAGCCCGCAGCGTGCTGGCTGGCGCCCCCGGGGTCGTGCTGGTCGACATGCCCACACCGCTCGCGTCGGCCGGGGGCGACGACTCGCTGGTTGGCCGGCTCCGGGCCGATCCCACGGTTGCGAACGGCCTGGCGCTGTTCGTGTCGGGGGACAACCTCCGGAAGGGGGCGGCTCTTAACGCGGTGCAGATCGCCGAAGCCCTGGTGGCCCTCCGACGATGACCACGCAGGCGACGCCGGGTGGTGCTCCTGGCGCTCCGACTGCCGTCCCAGCCACCGCTGCCTCAGGACGTTCGTGACACCAGGCCGGAGATGCGCCGGGACAGGTTGACGGCATGGTCGCCGAGTCGCTCGTAGAACCGCGCGACCAGCGCTCCCTCGATGGCCACCGGAAGATGCATCGAGCCGCTGGCGATCTCGGCGGTGAGCAGCATGTGGAGCTCGTCGAGCTCGTCGTCGAGCTCTTCCACCTGGCTGGCGAAGTCCAGCGACCGCTCGGCGTATGCGTCAGCCGTCTTTCTCCACATTTCGCAGGCGATCTCCCCCATCTGCTCGACGAGCCCCCGCGCGCGGGGGGACAGCTCGGCTCCGAGCCCTCGGATGGCTCGCCGGGCGATGTGCTCGGCCAGATCCCCGCTGCGCTCGAGCTCCGGCAGCATGCGGAGCACGACGACCAGCTCGCGCAGCTCTTTCGGCCCGGTCGTCCGCTCGGCCAGGCGGTGCTGCGCCAGCGCGTCCACCTCACGGTAGAGCGTGTCGATCAGCTGGTCGCTGGCCGCCAGCACGCGGGCTGCTTCGCGGTCGCCAGCCAGCAGGGCGTGCGTAGCCCCGGCCAGCCCTTCGCCGACCATCGCAAAGAGCTGGATGATCTCGTGGTCGATCCGTCCGAAGGTCTCGGACACCGCGTCGGTCTGGACGGCCGCCTCCAGAGATTCGTCGTGCACGCCCCACCGTACCCCCGAGAGGCTGGCGCCGTCTCGGGTCGGGCTCAGCAATCGCGCAGGCCCAGTGCCGCCGCCACGATGTCCTGCACCTGGGGGAGGATGGCTGATTCGAGGGTGGGCTCGTAGGCGACGAACGTGTCTTGGGCGGCAACCCGCCGCACTGGGGCATCGAGCGCCCAGAAGCAGTGCTCTGCTGCCCAAGCGGCCACCTCCGCCCCGAAGCCGCAGGTGAGGACATCCTCGTGGACGACCAGGAGACGGCTCGTGCGCTGCACCGACTCTGCCACCTGCTCGCGGTCCCACGGAGCGAGGGTCCGCAGGTCGACGACCTCGGCGCGGCATCCCTGCTCGGCCAGCAGGTCGGCTGCCTCCAGCGAGCGGGCGACGGTGGCGCCCCACGTGACGATGGTCAGGTCCTGGCCGGAGCGCACGACAGCCGCCCTCCCGAACGGGACACGCCAGCCGGGCGGCGGCATCGGATCGGCGGCCGAGCGCTGACGGTAGAGGTGCTTGTGCTCCAAGAACAGCACCGGGTCCTCGGCGTCGAAGGCGCTACGCAGCAGCCCGACGGCATCCGCGGCCCGGCTGGGAAAG
>JAJYAB010000121.1 GCA_021779775.1 Actinomycetes bacterium | reverse complement strand
GAAGCGGATGCTGCAGGAGGCCGTCGACGCCCTGTTCGACAACGGCCGCCGCGGCCGCCCGGTCACCGGGCCGGGCAACCGCCCGCTCAAGAGCCTGTCCGACATGCTCAAGGGCAAGCAGGGCCGGTTCCGCCAGAACCTGCTGGGCAAGCGGGTCGACTACTCAGGACGCTCGGTCATCGTCATCGGACCGAACCTGCAGCTCCACCAGTGCGGCCTGCCGAAGCTGATGGCGCTCGAGCTGTTCAAGCCGTTCGTCATGAAGCGGCTCGTCGACATGGAGCTTGCCCAGAACATCAAGTCGGCCAAGCGGATGGTGGAGCGACGCCGGGCGCAGGTCTGGGACGTCCTCGAAGGGGTCATCCAGGAGCACCCGGTGTTCTTGAACCGGGCACCTACCCTCCACCGCCTCGGCATCCAGGCCTTCGAGCCGGTACTGGTCGAGGGCAAGGCCATCCAGGTCCACCCGCTCGTCTGCACCGCGTTCAACGCTGACTTCGACGGCGACCAGATGGCAGTCCATCTTCCGCTGTCCGCCGAGGCGCAGGCCGAGGCCCGCGTGCTCATGCTGTCCGCCAACAACATCTTGTCGCCGGCCACCGGGCGGCCGATCACCGTGCCCACCCAGGACATGGTGTTCGGCGCCTACTACCTCACGTTGGCCGTCGAAGGGCTGAAGGGCGAAGGCCGGACGTTCCGTCATGCCTACGAGGTCGAGCGCGCCTTCGAGGAGGGGGGTGTCGAGCTCCACGCCCGGATCTCCCTGCGTCCCCAGCCCGGGACCTCGCTGCACGAAGCAGTGTCCCGCCACCTCGGAGTCGACCCCGAGGCCGGCGAGCCGGTGTCGCTCGACACCACCCCGGGCCGGGTGTTCTTCAACAGCGCGCTGCCCAAGGGCTTCCGCTACGTCAACGACGTGGTCGGCAAGCGCAACGTGCCCATCGGCTCCATCGTCGAGGAGTTCGCTGCCGAGGAGCCCAAGCACGTCGTGGCCGCCAGCCTCGACCGGATCAAGGCGCTCGGGTTCCGCTACGCGTCGCAGTCGGGTCTGACCATCTCCATCGACGACGTCCGCACCCCCCCCGACAAGAGAGCCATCCTCGACCGCTACGAGCGCGAGGCGGAGAAGGCCGAGATGCAGTTCAAGCGCGGCATCATCACCGACGACGAGCGGCGCCAGAAGGAGATAGAGATCTGGACCTCGGCCACCTCCGAGGTCGGGCGGGCCATGGAGAAGAGCCTGTCGCAGATCGAGTTCAACCCGCTCGACATGATGGTGGACTCCGGTGCTCGAGGCAACGCCCAGCAGATCCGCCAGATCGCCGGCATGAAGGGGCTCGTCTCGAACCCCCGGGGCGAGATGATCCCCCGCCCGATCAAGTCCTCGTTCCGGGAAGGCCTTTCGGTCCTGGAGTACTTCATCTCCACCCACGGCGCCCGCAAAGGCCTGGCCGACACCGCGCTGCGGACCGCCGACTCCGGCTACCTGACGCGCCGTCTCGTCGACGTGGCCCAGGAGCTGATCGTCCGGATCGACGACTGCGGCACCACCCGGGGCATCTGGCTTGACCACTTCGTCCCCGACGAGGCGGCCCGACGGTCCTACCTCGAGACCCGTGCCTACGGGCGGATCCTCACCGAGGATGTCGCCGTGGCCGGCGGGGACGTGCTGCGCGCCGGCACCATGCTCGACGACGACCAGGTGGCACAGCTGCGTGACGACCCGGGGATCGACCGGGTCCGGGTTCGCTCGGTGCTGACGTGCGAGTCGGAGCACGGTGTGTGTGCGACGTGCTACGGCAGGTCGCTCGCGACCGGCCGGCTCATCGAGCTGGGCGAAGCCGTGGGAGTCATCGCTGCCCAGTCGATCGGTGAGCCGGGCACGCAGCTCACCATGCGGACCTTCCACACCGGTGGTGTGGTGGGGGAGGACATCACCCACGGCCTCCCCCGCGTCGTCGAGCTCTTCGAAGCCCGCACGCCCAAGGGAGCGGCGGTGCTGGCCCACCATTCCGGTGTGGTCCGCGTCACCGACGAGGAGACCGGCCGGCGCATCACGGTGGTTGCCGACGACGGCACCGAGGAGTCGACGGTGGTCTCCGCCCGGGCCCACCTCGAGGTGGCGGACGGCAAGGAGGTCGCCGCTGGCGACTCGCTCGTCGAAGGTCCGAAGGATCCGAAGGAGCTCCTCGAGGTGAAGGGCATCCGCGAGACCCAGCAGTACCTCGTCGAAGAGGTCCAGAAGGTGTACCGCGACCAGGGCGTGTCGATCCACGACAAGCACATCGAGCTGATCGTCCGGCAGATGCTGCGCCGGGTGCTGGTGGCAGAGCCGGGCGACGCGCCGTTCCTGCCGGGGGAGCGCGTCGACACGCAGACCTATGCCGAGGTCAACCGCGAGCTCGTGCAGGAAGGGAACCGGCCGGCCGAAGGCCGTCCGGAGCTGATGGGGATCACCAAGGCGTCGTTGGCGACCGAGTCGTGGCTGTCTGCTGCGTCGTTCCAAGAAACCACGCGGGTGCTGACCGAGGCGGCCATCGAAGGCAAGTCCGACCACCTGTTCGGCCTGAAGGAGAACATCATCATCGGCAAGCTGATCCCGGCAGGTTCCGGGATGGAGCGCTACCGGTCGATCGGGGTCGACCTCCCGGACGCAGAGGCGATCTTCCCCCGCGCCTACGGGCTCGACGACGAAGCCGAGGATCTGGCCGCCTGGCTGCGCGACACCGGTGGTACGAGCAGCGAATGGAGCTCCGGTGGCATAGCGAGCTTTGCCGACAGCCTCGGTGGCAGCGGTGTCGGACGGGCGCCGGCGAGCCGGCTGCCCGCTGCCGGCGAAGACGGGGCTGCTCCGGTCGACGGCCAGCCGGTCGACGGCCAGCCGGTCGACGGCCAGTGGGAGGCCGGGGCCTGACCCCGCGCGAGGCGACGGCACTGCGCCACGGGTCGCCCTCCTGCCTGTCGGCGCCCGGACGACAGTGCGCAGCATCCTCGAGCCTTCGTATGCTCGTGCACCGTGGAGCCGACGAGGAGCTACCAGGAGGTGGTGCCGCCGAGCGTCCTCTCTCGCTATGACTTCCTCGAAACCCGCAACGCAGCAGCCATCTTAAGGGCTACCAACCCCGCCGAGTTCGCCGACCTGCTCCAGGTGCTCGAAGGGTTCACCGTCGAGGTCGTCGGTGACGTCGTGGTACCTGGCGGGAACGAGTCCGGGACCGCCGCCAGGCTCAACGGGGCGTTACGGAGCAGGGGCTGGAGAGAGGCATCGTACAAGGTGAAGATCACCTCTGAGCTGGTCTTGAAGGCACCGGGTAGCCCGGTGGTCAAATCTGCCGGCGAGTCTGAGACGGCCAGCTATCTGGTCGACAACGTGAAGGGCCGGGTTGCCGCTGACGTCGAGTGGCACGCCAAAGACGGCAACCTGGACCGGGATCTTGCCGCCTACCGGACGCTCTACGACTCGGGGATCATCGACGTCGCCGTGATGGTCACGATGACTCGCGCCGATCTGCGCGCCATGGCGCTTCACCAGGACCCCGAGTCGAAGAAGTTCGGTACGTCGACGACGACCAACTTGGAGAAGGTGACGCCGAAGCTGCTCCGTGGCGACGGAGCAGGCTGCCCGATCCTCATCGCCAGCATCTGCGCCAGGACCGTCTGACTTACGCGCCGTAGGCGCGGTACTTCTTACCTTTCGGAACCACCCCATCGGACGCCTCGTTGCCCCACGCCGTCCAGCCCGGTTGTGGATATCTGGCGAACAATTCCAAGAACGGACCGGGCGAGCACGATTCGATGATCGGATAGAGCTCGTCGGGTTTCCGGCTGTGCTCACGCTTCCGGGTAGCCAGCAAGTTGACCTGCCGGCGGCCCGGCGCCAGCGTGCGGAGCTTTCCCCGAGTGCCGAACAGCACCGGTTCCGTCACGTTACGGAAATAGAAGCCGACCCCCCGCCCGTCCGAACCGCCGTCCTTCCTAACCTTGTGCCAGATGAGGGTGGACTTATAGGTGAAGCCCCAAGATTCGAGCACGCCGAGACCTTCTCGGAGCAGGGCGTTCGGCACCCACAGGTAGCAATGCGAACGCGAGGCCATGACATCTCCCACCGGTAGGCTCGCGATGGCATCCATGGTCATCGTGTCGTAGCGAGACAGCCGCCGGTGCTCGGGGGCGACCTTGCCGGTCCGGTTGGTGAACCTCCACGGAGGATCGGCAAGCAGCGTGCCGAAGGACTCGCGGGCACCGAGGCCGGCCAAGCTCAGCTCGTCAGATGCCTGGCCACTGTCTTGTCCCTGTCCACCACTGTCTTGCCCCTGAACGAGCGTCACGCCTGCTCCCTCCCGCACTTGCCTGAGTGACTGGCCCGACAGCCGGTCGACCCGCCAGCGTCCCCATCCATCGATGGGCCTGGGCCCCAAGATGCTCTTCGCCGCTTCTGTCGGCGTCCTGAACGAGGCACGGCCGATCAGGATCGTTCCATCTGGCCGTAGTGCCGCGGTGACGTCGGGTTGGGACCTGCGCCGGAGAAGCAGGCGCTCACCTTCGGCCAGGAGACCCCAGGCGATCATGTCTTCCAGAGAGACGGTTCCCACAGTTCGCGCCATCGGTCGCTCCGCCTGATCCCTCACGGATCTCGAGATCTCCAGATCCTCCGCGCTCATGATAGATGGCTGTGCCCGGGCCCGACGCGCTGGCTCCGACGCGCTGGCCCCCCTCGCCATTGCTGCCCCGGCCCCGGTTGCCCTGTCTGCCCGGGCCATCTATCATCTCTTGCCTGCGCAGCGGCGCATCCTGCGTCGCGCCCCGCTGCCGCTCGAGCAGTTCCCTGCACTCGAAACGATCACCCCGCACTCGAAACGATCACCCCGCACTCGAAACGATCACCCCGCACTCGAAACGATCACCCCGCACTCGAAACGATCACAAGGACACGCGTGCCCACCATCGAGCAACTGGTCCGCAAGGGCCGGGCGACGAAGCCGTCAAAGACGAAGACTCCTGCCCTGAAGGGTGCCCCGCAACGTCGCGGGGTGTGCACCCGTGTCTTCACCACCACCCCGAAGAAGCCCAACTCCGCCCTGCGGAAGGTGGCCCGCGTACGCCTCACCAGTGGTGTCGAGGTCAGCGCGTACATCCCGGGTGTCGGGCACAACCTGCAGGAGCACTCCATCGTGCTGGTGCGCGGCGGCCGGGTGAAGGACCTCCCAGGTGTCCGGTACAAGGTGATCCGGGGCGCGCTCGACGCGGCGGGCGTGCGCGAGCGCAACCAGGCCAGGTCGCGCTACGGCGCCAAGAAGGAGTCCTGACGTGCCGCGCAAAGGCCCTGCTGATCGGCGGGAGCTTGCCCCCGACCCGGTCTTCCGCTCCGTCTTGGTGACCCAGTTCGTCAACAAGGTCCTGTCGCGTGGCAAGCGGACCTTGGCCGAGCGCATCGTCTACGAGGCGCTGGAGACGGTCCACGACAAGACCAACGCCGACCCCGTGTCGATCCTGAAGAAGGCCGTGGAGAACACCCGGCCTGAGCTGGAGGTCCGCAGCCGGCGCGTCGGTGGCGCCACCTACCAGGTGCCGGTCGAGGTCCGGCCACGGCGGGCCACCACCCTGGCCATTCGATGGCTCGTGGGTTTCGCCCGCTCGCGCCGTGAGAAGACGATGGCCGAGCGCCTGGCCAACGAGATCCTCGATGCTGCCAACAGCACGGGCGCGGCGGTCAAGCGCCGCGAGGACCTCCATAAGATGGCCGAGTCAAACCGGGCGTTCGCCCACTACCGCTGGTAGGAAGCGGGGCCCGTCGCCGGTACCCTGGTGGTGGGTGCCGGCCATCCCGGATGTCGCCCCGCCCGCCCGACAGCACGACCCGAGAGCAGAACAACCATGGCTGACGTGCGCCCGATTCGCGAATTCCCCCTGGCGCGAACCCGGAACCTCGGGATCAAGGCCCACAT
The DNA here is from genome assembly GCA_021779775.1 of Actinomycetes bacterium. Taxonomy (GTDB): domain Bacteria; phylum Actinomycetota; class Acidimicrobiia; order Acidimicrobiales; family UBA8190; genus JAJYAB01. The sequence continues at coordinate 4 of JAJYAB010000121.1, read as the reverse complement.
CGAC
>JAJYAB010000120.1 GCA_021779775.1 Actinomycetes bacterium | reverse complement strand
GGCCACCGCCATCGTCTCGCCGAGGGCTCGGCCGAGACCGAGGACCGCGGCCCCGATGACACCGGCGCGTACCCACCGGAACGTCACGGCGCGCATCGACTCGGCATCGGTCATGCCGAGCGCCACCGCTCCCTCGACGGTCTGGCGCGGTACCTGCCGCAGAAGGTCTCGCGTGGTGGCTGCCACGATGGGGACCACCATCACCGCCAGCACCACGCCACACGTCAGCAAGCCTTCGCCCGAGCCGGTGGGCCCCCGCAGCCAGCGCAGCACCGGAACGTCGGGCATGTGGTCGGCGACCAGCGGCGACACGTGGTGGGCCAAGAACGGTCCGAGGGTCAGACCACCCCACAGCCCGTAGACGACGCTGGGCACGCCGGCCAGCACCTCGAGGCAGAACCCGACCCTGCTCGACAGCCTGGCCGGAAGCCGCTCCACCACGAGCAGGGCCGTACCGACGCCCACCGGGACGGCCAGGACCATGGCGAGGATCGACGACTCGAGTGTGCCGACGACGAGTGGGAGCGCCCCGTAGGACGTGCCGGGCGGGTGGGCTACCCCGCCGGTGATGACGGCATTCCCGTAGAAGTTGCCGGGCTTCCAGGCTTGGTGCACGAAGAAACCGAGGCCGTTGTAGCGGATGGCGGGCCAGGCTTTGACGACCAGGGCCACGAGGACGAGGGCCAGCGCCAGCACCGGGACCAGCGAGGCCAGCGCCAGGAGCCGGGGCAGCCAACCCGTGGACTGGCGGCCCCGGCTCCACCGGAGACCGCCGCTCGGCAGGGGGCGACGGGGACCGCCCGGCCGGCCTCCGTCGCCCCCGCCCCCGCCCCGGTCGCCGTCGCCGTCCGGGGGGAGCGTTCCCCCCGGACCCGCAGGAGCCCGGCCGGCGATCGGTAGCTGCTCAGCGGTGGTGGTCGGAGCGCTTCGACCGGCAGGTGGCCAGTCGTACGGGCGCTCGGCGGTCAAGGCAGGAGCCGTCATGCGGCGCAGCGGTCGTCTTCGCCCGGGGCCGGCGACGACTGACAGCTCCCCCTGGGCGTCACTGGATCTGCGTCAGCAGCTTGGTCGCCACGTCGACCGCCGAGGTCGGCAGCGCCTGGAACTGGACCTGCTTCAGGAACGTGGGCGACGAGCCCCCGTTCGGGTCCATGGTCCAGGCGAGGAGCGCCTTGACCGCCTGGGCGGTACTGGCATCCGGCTGGTGGCTGCTCACGATGGCGTACTCGTAGTTGATGATGGGGTAGCCGCCGGTGGCCGGGCCGTACACGAGTGAGATCGCACCGTCGGCCGGGGTGGTGGCGGCGAAGCCTGCCGCCTCGGCAGCCACCGTCTGGCTGGTGAGCGCCTCGAAGTTGCCGGAGGCGTTCTGCAGCTGTGCCTGACCCAGGTTCTTCTGCTGGGTCTGCGCCTGGAAGCTGACGCCGATGTAGGCGACGCATCCGGGGGTGGCGGCGCAGCCGGTCACCATGCCGCCGTTGCCGTTCTCGCCGAGGGCGCCGGGCACTGCGGGGAAGGCGACGGTCGTCCCGAAGCTGATGCTCTGACCCCACCCGCTGGGGTCGGCCTTCGACAGGTACTGGGTGAAGATGAAGGTGTCGCCGCTGCCATCGGTGCGGTGCAGCGGCACGACGGCCAGGTTGGGCAGCGCCACGCCGGGGTTGATGGCGGCGACCAACGGGTCGTTCCAGCTCTTGATCTTCCCCTGGTACATGGCGGACAGCACCGCCCCGTTCAGCCGCAGCGTTCCTGAGAAGCCGGGCAGGTTGTAGTTGACCATCTGGGCCGAGATAGCCAGCGGCACGTTGAGCAGACCGGGGCTCTGGGACACCTGACCGGACGACAGGTAGGCGTCGGAAGCACCGATGTTCACCGTGCCGGCAGCGGCCTGCGAGATTCCGGTGCCCGATCCGGTCCCGGCGGTGGTCACGGTGATGTTGGGATGAAGCGCCTTGTACGCCGGCACCCACAGGTTGAACAGCGGGTACAGCAGTGTGGATCCGGTCTCGCTGAGGGAGACGGGTCCCGACGGCGGCGTCTCCAGCGAGGAAAGCGTCGTTGTCGAGGGGGCCGTCGTCGTGCTCTTGGCTGCGGAAGGGGACGGTGACGAAGAGGAGCACGCCGCCAACGTCACGGCGGCAACGGCCGCCAAGCCGATCAGCGTGGCGAACCTGGTGCGCCGGTCGGGACTGGTGCGTCGGTCGGGGAAGTATCTGGGCGCGAACATGGAGAGGGTTGGTCCTTTCGTGCGAGGGAGCGGTTCTTGCGGGGTGCCGTGAGGGGCGGGGACGGAGGAGGGAAGCGGCCGGGGGCGGGCGCCCCCGTGGCGCCGGGAAAGCGGGATCAGCGCGTCAACCCATCCTCCCCATCACGTAGCTCGCCGTCTCCGGCTCGCGGGGCGACTCGAACACGTCGGCCGTGGGACCGGACTCCACCAGATGGCCGTTGTAGAGGAACGTGGTGGTGTCGGCGATGCGTCGGGCCTGTGCCAGGTTGTGCGTCACGACGACCATGGTCAGCGAAGCAGCCAGCTTCGCCAGGAGTGCCTCGACCATCTCGGTCGTGACGGGGTCGAGCGATGAGGTCGGCTCGTCGAGCAGGAGCACGTCCGGCCCGACAGCCAGCGCACGGGCAAGGCAGAGGAGCTGCTGCTGGCCACCGGAGAGCCGGAAGGGCGAGTCGCCCAGGCGGTCGGCGACCGCCGGCCAGAGCCCCACCTGCCGCAGGCGCTGCTCGGCGATGTCACCCAGCTCGCGCCTCGGTGCCATGCGGTGCGCCCGCACGCCCGCCACGACGTTGTCGCGGATCGACATGGGGAAGGGGTTCGGCCGCTGGAACACCATACCCACCCGTCGGCGGAGCACCAGGGGGTCGAGGCGGTCGTCGGCGATGTCGACGCCGTCCAGCTCGATCTTCCCGGTCCGCCAGTAGCCGCTCACCTTGTCGTTCAGGCGGTTCAGCGAGCGGAGGAACGTGGACTTTCCGCAGCCGGTCGGGCCGATCAGGGCGTTGACGGTGTGCCGACCGAAGTCGACCGCCGCGTCCTGCAACACCGCCTTGTCTCCGAAGCCGACCGACAGGTCGGTGACGTAGAGCACGGGTCCCTCGGCCAGGGTGACGCCGGTTGCCAGTCCATCGGCCGCATGCATCTGCTGTCGGGTCACGAAGACGACGGTACCGACGGCAGGTGAACGGCTCGCGAACGAACGGCGACGGCTGGGTGATCGTTCGGTGAACCCTCGGGAGACGAGTGGTCAGTCCTCGTGGCGCTGCCGGTGGGCGATGGCCTTGGCCGCTCCCCAGGCCAGGGCCAGGTCGGCCAGGTCCGGCGATACGGCGGCGAGCGACGCCGGGGCCAGGCCGTAGTCATCGCCCGGGTGCCAGCGTTCCGCCACCGGGTCGCGGGCGACGGGCGCTACACCAGCCCGGCGCAGCACCCCTGTCGGCAGGGAGACGATGTCGCGCACCGCGGTCAGTGGCGTGCTGCGCTGGGCGTCGACGTCCGTGCGTACCAGCGCACACAGCTCGGCTGCTACCCGGGTACCAGCAGCCTGCCCGGCCTCTGCCGCCTCGGCCAACACGGCGTGGCGGTCGGTGACGGAATGCCCTGCCGCCTCCCACGCGTCGAGGACGGTCACCACCGCTCCGACAACCCAGCCGGGGACGGCGGCGACCACCGCATCGGCCAGTTGGACGCCGATCCCCGCCAGCTGCTGGTCAGCCGTCGACGACGTCACCGAGCAGGTCCACACGGATCCCTTCGGCCCGCAACCAGACGATCGCTGCTTCCACGGCCGCCGGCGCTCCTCCCAGCTCGCAGACGATCCACCCTTCGCGGTCGTCGACGTTGGCCCTGCGGATGTTCGGGACGACATCGTGCTCGCGCACCAGCACCGCCATGAACGGCTGGCGGACGAGGCTCTCCGGGAAGGTGAGCTTGACCCGCACGTCGATCACCGACCACCTCCTGGGAGCGCCTGGTTCAGGTTGCCCGACCGGAAGCCATCCAGGTCGAGCGTGACATACGAATACCCGGCACTGCGCACGGCGTCGACCACCCGACGGCGCTCGGCCACGGCCCGTGGGAGATCCTCGGGCGGCACCTCGATCCGCGCCACCTCGCCGTAGTGGCGGACCCGCAGCTGCCGGAACCCCAGGCGGCGCAACGCCGATTCGGCCGCAGCGATGGTCTCCAGCCTTCCCAACGTGACGGGGGTGCCGTAGGGCAGGCGCGAAGCGAGGCAAGCCGCGGCCGGCTTGTCCCAGGTCCGCAACCCGGCCCGGCGCGATGCCTGGCGCACGAGGTCCTTGCTCATGGCCGCCTCCACCAGCGGGAACGCTGCCCCGCGTCCGGCAGCCGCGCGCTGCCCCGGGCGATGGTCGCCCAGGTCGTCGACGTTGACCCCGAGCACGACGGTGGCCTGCTCCGCCCCGGCGAGTGGCTCCACCGCCTGCATGAGGCTGGCCTTGCAGTGGAAGCACCGGTCACTGCCGTTGGCGGCATAGGCAGGATCGTCGAGCTCGGCGGTCACCACCGTCGTCCACCGCAGGTCCCATTCGTCGGCCAGTGCCCGGCAGTCCTCGAGCTCTTCCGGGGCCAACGAGGGTGACACGGCGGTGACGCACAGCGCGCCGTCACGCCCCAGCACGGCCGTCGCTGCATGGGCCAGGTACGACGAGTCGGCCCCGCCGCTGAACGCCACGACCACTCGCCCGAGGCGACGCAGGACGTCTTGCAGACGCAGAGCCGCCTCCCGCACCTCAGTTTCTGCGAGCAGGACCGACGCGCCAGCCTGGGTCATCGACGCGCCAGGTGGTCGAGGACCGCCTTGGGATCGCCCACCATCCCGGTCCAGAAGGGTCCGAAGTCGGCGTACCGGGCCGATGCCTCGTCGAAGCGCATCTGGTAGACGCAGTCCTTCAGATCGGCGTGCCGCTCGGCGAACAGCGTGACACCCCACTCCCAGTCGTCGATCCCCGTCGACCCGGTGATGAGCTGCAGCACCCGGCCATGGAACATCCGTCCCACCCTGCCGTGGCCCAGCATCAGCTCCTGGCGCTCGTCGAACCCGAGCGCATACCAGTTATGGGCGTCGCCTCGCCGCTTCGACATGGGGTAGAAGCAGAACGCTTCTTTACCGGCCGGAGGAAGCTGGGGGTACAGGCGCGCCTGCTTCATCTCGTCGGGAAGGCCGGCCGCGTACTCCGAGACCTCGGCCAGCGACACGTAGGAGCCGGTCAGCTCCAACCCGGCCTCCTGCATCGACGTCTGCACGCTACGCATGCGCCAGGGGTCCGTCCCGAGGACCATCACCCCCAGGTCCGCCTTGTGACCGAGCATCGCCACCGTCACCACCTGGTCGCCGGCGGCGGTCGCCGTGTCGATACAGGACATGGCGGCAGCGGTGCCGAAGGCCGCCCCGACCCTGCCGAACAGGTGGAGGACGGCGATCCCGTTGACCGTGCCGGTATGCCCGCTCGCCGACGCTTCGTGTGCCACCTGCCGTTCGCCCATCGGCCCAGTCTACGGAAACGACCGAGGGGCGCCCGTCGGGCGCCCCTCGGTGGTCGCTTTGGCACTGCCAGGCCCCGCCGTCGGCGGCTGGACCTGCGGCCGTTCCTGATCAGTAGTCGTCCATGCCGCCGCCGGACATGGCGGGAGCGTCCTCGGACGGCTTGTCCACGATGACTGCCTCGATCGTCAGGAACAGCGCGGCGATGGACGCGGCGTTCTGCAGCGCCGACCGGGTGACCTTGGCTGCGTCGATGACACCCGCCTTGAACAGGTCCTCGTACTCGCCGGTCGCCGCGTTGAGCCCCTCGGCCGGCTTCTTCAGGCCCCGGACCTTCTCGACGATGACCCCGCCTTCGAGGCCGGCGTTGACGGCGATCTGCTTGAGCGGCGCCTCGACTGCCCGGGCCACCATGCGGCAGCCGGTCGCTTCGTCACCGTCGAGCTTCTCCGCCCGGTCGAGGATCGACGCCTGT
>JAJYAB010000119.1 GCA_021779775.1 Actinomycetes bacterium | reverse complement strand
CCTACTTCCCCGACGGCATGGTGACCGACGTCCCCGAGGCGTTCTGGGTGGCCGAGCTGGTTCGCGAGCAGCTGCTGGTCGTGGCTCGTGACGAGCTGCCCCATGCCATCGCCTGCCGTGTCACCGAATGGGAGTGGCCTCGGATCCGCGTCGACATCCTCGTCGAGCGCGAGTCGCAGAAGGGGATCGTCATCGGGCAGCACGGGGAGAACCTGAAGTCGGTCGGCACGGCGGTGCGCCGGCAGCTTCCCGACGGGGCGTACCTCGAGCTGCATGTCAGCGTGGATCGGCGCTGGCAGATGCGGCCTGACCGGATCGAGCGGTTCGGCTACTGATGTGGTTCCGGCATCGTGGGAGCCGCCCGCCCGGGAGGTGCATCGCCGGGTTCCGACACCGCGTCGGCCAGCGCCGCCTCTGCCTGGTGCCTCAGGATGCTGCGGCGCATCGGCGGCATCGCCTGTAACAGGTCGGCTCGGTACGACGCGGTGGCCAGGCGCCGGTCGAGCACCGCCACGACGCCGCGGTCGGTGCTCGAGCGCACCAGCCGTCCGGCCCCCTGGGCGAGCAGGACTGCCGCCCGCGGGACGTCGACCGTCCGGAAGGCCTCGGCACCGGCTCGTTCACGGCGAGCCTGGAGCAGCGGGTCGTCGGGACGCGGGAACGGAAGGCGGTCGATGACCACCAGGCTCAGCGTGCGGCCCGGCACGTCGATGCCCTGCCAGAACGACAACGTGGCGAACAGGCACGTGGCCTCGTCGGCGGCGAACCGCTCGACCAGGCGCCGCTTCGGAAGGTCGTTCTGGGCGAGCACGACGACGGGCAGGCGTGGCCGGACGGCGTCGACTGCTGCCTGCATGGCTCGCCAGCTCGTGAACAACGCCAGGGTGCGCCCTCCTGCGGCGAGGATCAAGGCCTGAAGCTCGTCGTGGATGGCCGCCTCGGCAGCCGGGCTACGACGGTCCGGCAGGTGCTTGGCCACGTACAGCACCGCGTGCTCCCGGTACGGGAACGGGCTCCCCACGTCGACGCGGTCAGCCCGGTCCTCCGGCAGGCCGACTCGCCGCTCCACACCCGGGGGAATGGTGGCGGACGTCAAGATGGCTGTCACCCCCGGCCACACCACCTCGGCCAGCACGGGAGCGACGTCCACCGGTGCCAGCCGGAGCACCGGTGGTGCACCGGTGCCGCCGGCACCAGCTTCGACCCATGCCACCTGGTCGGCGTCCAAGGACGCCAGCCGGGCGAGATCCTCGGAGATGTGGCCCGCCGCCAGCTGAGCGCGGATCCCTGCGGGGTCTGGCTCTGCGCCGGCAGATGCCGAGCGTCGGAGCGCGCTGCTCAGGGAATCGACCCGACCGCGGGTGAGCCCCAGAACTGACCTCAGGACCACTTCCGGGAGCGGTGCCGGTTCGGGCCTGCCCGCCTGCTGCGACAAGATCCGCTGGCCCGCTAAGGGCGCCAACGCCGCATCGAGCTGCTCGGCTGCCTCCGCGACGGCGTCCACCAGGGGCGTGTCGCTGCCCGTCAGGAGCTGGCGTGCCGTGACGGCGAGCGCTCGCAGCCTCCCCCCGGTGAGCTCCGTGCCGAGCCCGTTGGCCATGACGTCCTCGAGCTCGTGCGCCTCGTCGACCACCAGGACCTCGTGCTCCGGGAGGACGGAGCCCCCGCTCGCCACGTGGGTCGCATACAGGTGGGTGTTGACCACCACGACGTCGGCCGCCGCCGCCTTGGCCCGAGCCAGCTCGGCGAAGCAGTCGGCGCCGGACGGGCACCGGAAGGCGCCTGGGCACTCCCGAGGACCGACGGAGACGGTTGCCCACGCCCGTGGCTGCGGCTCGAAGTCGAGCTCGGAGCGGTCCCCGGTCGCGGTGACCTCGCCCCATGCCAGCAGTGCCCGGACCTCGTCGCCGAACGTCGCCGGGGACGAGGCGGGGCCAGCTCGGCCTCCGGCGACGTGGTGGGCACGCCGGTCCCCCTCCCCGCCGTCGCCACCGTCCATCCCTGGGAGGGCATCGAGCTGTCCGGACCCGGGCTGTCCGCCGCTACCGGCGCGCGGCGCTCGGCCCGACACCTCGGCGGCGCGCTGGCGACAGAGGTAATTCGATCGGCCCTTCAGCACGGTGAAGACGAACGGGGTCCGATCCCCGAGCTGGCGGGCCAGGAACGGCAGCTCGTTGGTGGCCAGCTGGTCCTGTAGTGCTTTGGTGGCGGTGGCCACCACGGTCTTGCGCCCCGAGCAGACGACGGGGACGAGGTAGGCCAGCGACTTGCCGGTACCCGTCCCGGCCTGCGCTACGAGGTGCCGCCCGCTGTCGATCGCCCGGGCGACCGCGTCGGCCATGGCGTCCTGTCCGCGACGGCGCTCACCACCTCCGGGGAGGCCTGCGGTGACCATGGCGAGGAGATGGGCCGGCTCGCCGGCACTGGCACGATCGGCGCGGGTTTCGGTCACCGGCCGACGCTAACGCGCCGCTAGGCCGTCGACGGTCACCGACATGCCTCCGCGTGCCGGATGCAGGCGGGCAGTGACCCGCCGCATGGGCAAGGCCCTTCGTATGCTGGGCGGAGGACTCCACGTCGCTGCCCAGCGGTTGTGGTGAGTGGGAGGAGCCTCGATGACCGAGCAGGTGCCGCCGGGCGAACCGGTCCCATCGGACGCAGAGGCCGGCGCTGCAGGGTCGCAAGCGTGGGGCGAGCCGCTTCCCCCGCTTCCCCCGCTTCCCCCGCTTCCCCCGCCGATGCCCCCTATCGCCGTGCCCGGGGTGCCCCCGCCGGGTCCGGCTTCGTGGGCGCCGCCAGGATGGGGGCCTTCGCCGACCGCACCGGGTGGCGTGCCAGGCCAGGGAGCGGGGGGGTACGGCCCACCTCCGGGGTACGGCCCACCTCCGGGGTACGGCCCACCTCCGGGGTACGGCACCTATCCCACGGACGGCTACGACATGTCCGGCCCGACCGACGCCTTGGGCCGGCCGCTGGCCGCGTGGTGGCAGCGCGTGCTTGCCATCATCATCGACGGGTTCGTGACGGCGGTTCCCGGAGGCATCGTCTTCGCCATCATCGTGGGGGCGAGCACGACGACGACCACTGATGCGTTCGGCAACACTATGACGCTCCGAGCCAGTGGTGGCGCCTTGGCCGCGGGGTACCTCGTCGTGCTGCTCGTGATCTTGGTGTACTTCGGCTTGCTCGACGGGAGCCAGCGAGGGCAGACCGTCGGCAAGATGGCGCTCGGCATCGCCACGCGTGATCGTGCGGGCGGACCGGTCGGGTTCTGGCGGGCGTTCGCCCGCCGGCTGCTTTACCAGATCCTCTTCCTGGTGTTGTTCGTGCCCGGCCTGCTCAACGTGCTGTCGCCGCTGTGGGATGCCCGACGCCAGGCGTGGCACGACAAGGCGGTCGGCACCGTCGTCGTCAAGGTCCGCTGACCGAGCACGGCCCTTGGCCCACGATTTCCGTCGTGGGAGGGACGCCAACAGGGACGATCCTGGGTGGTGCATCAGCTCGTCGGTCCCGCTACGCTGCAGGGAGCGTTCGGTTGGATCACGCAGGCCGTGCGTCGTTGTCGGTTGACGTCTGTGTCTCCCGCAAGTCCGCTGCGTGGAGAAGTGAGGAATTGACAATGGCAGAAGGCACGGTGAAGTGGTTCAACTCGACCAAGGGCTACGGGTTCTTGACGCCCGACGACGGCACGCCCGACGTGTTCGTGCATTTCTCGGCCATCGACGGCACTGGCTATCGTGAGCTCGCCGAGGGCGAGCGGGTCGAGTTCGAGTCGAGCGCCGGGCAGAAGGGCCCGCAGGCCACCAAGGTCCGTAAGCTCTGAGACGGTTGAGTAAGGTCTGAGACGGTCGAAGTGAGCGAAGGCGGGGCGGCCTTGGTCGCCCCGCCTTTTCGCGCCGGTAGGGCTGCCGGCGAACCGCACAGCGACGCGCCGCGACGCAGATGCGCGGATCGGCATGGTGGTGGTCGCCGCGGCCTCGGTGACGGTCATGCCCCGCCGCCTCGTCGTCAGCCTGGCAGCGAAGCCACTCTGGCGAGGAAGCCGGTGCAGGGCCATGTAGCGTCGCTACGGTGCCGAATCCCCGACCATCGCACACGTCGCTGCCCCCTGGTATCGACCCCGGCCATGTGCCGGTGCACGTCGCCTGCGTCATGGACGGCAACGGGCGTTGGGCGAGCAGCCGGGGCCTTCCCCGGACCGAAGGGCATGCGGCGGGAGAGGAGGCGCTGCTCGACACCGTCGAAGGCGCCCTCGATCTCGGCATCCGCTGGCTGACAATGTTCGCTTTCTCGACGGAGAATTGGCGCCGTCCGGCTGAGGAGGTCCGCTACCTCATGGAGTTCAACGAATCGCTCCTCGTGCACCGGCGCGACGAGCTGAACGAGAAGGGCGTGCGGATCCGCTTCTCCGGCCGGCGCGACTGGCGAGTGCCGCGCCGGGTGCTGCGGCGCATGGACGAGTCGATCGCCCTCACCAGGGGCAACCGCCGCATGACGCTGACCATGGCCTTCAACTACGGCGGTCGCGCCGAGATCGTCGATGCGGTGCGGTCCCTGGTCTCCGACGGGGTGCAGCCGGCCGACGTCACGGAGAAGGCGATCAGGTCGCGTACCTACCACCCCGACCAGCCCGACCCCGACCTGGTGGTGCGCACCTCGGGGGAGTTCAGGATCTCCAACTTCCTCCTCTGGCAGATCGCCTACTCCGAGCTGGTGTTCACCGATGTGCTCTGGCCCGACTTCCGGCGACAGCATCTGTTCGACGCAGTAGCCGAGTACCAGCGACGCGAGCGCCGCTACGGAGGTGTCCGCGGATGACGGCCCGTGCCGTCGCCTGGCTGCTTGGCATTGCCGCCCTGGCCGTCCTGGTCGTGCTCGGGGTGGCGGGGCTGGAAGCCGCCTGGGCCGTCCTCGGGACGGCCGGCGCCCTGGTGGCCATGATCGCCATGGGCAACCTGCTCGGCGGTCGTACCACGGCGAACCGTGCACCGACCACCTACGTGCCGGAGATGGCGGCCTCGGGGGTGGTGGAGCCGGTCCTGCGCAGCGAGGAGCGCCCCGAAGCCCGCGCCGACCCTCCGCTGCAGCCGGACGGCGATGATGGGGCCACACGGAACGACGGGGCCACACAGAATTGAGCCTCTACCGCGACGAAGGTGTCGTGCTCCGCACCCTCCGGCTCGGAGAGGCTGATCGGATCGTCACCCTGCTCACCCGTGGGCACGGCAAGGTTCGTGCCGTAGCGAAAGGGGTTCGGCGCACCCGGTCGAAGTTCGGAGCCCGGCTGGAGCCGCTCAGCCACGTCAACCTCCTGTGCTGGCAGGGTCGGGAGCTCGACATCGTCAACCAGGCCGAAGTGGTCGACACCTTCCGGCGCGTGCGCGAGGACCTCGGGCGGGTCGCCAAGGCCTACACCCTGCTCGAATCGGTCGACCAGATCGCCCAAGAGGGGCACCCCAACCCGCGGCTCCACGACATGCTGGTCGGTGCCCTGCGGGCCCTGGCGGACACGGATGCCGCCCTCCTCGTGCCGGCCTTCTTGCTGAAGACGCTGGCGCTCGAAGGGTCGGCGCCGGTGCTCGATCGCTGCGTGTCGTGCGGCAGCACCGACACCCTGGTGGCCTTCGACCTGGTGGAAGGCGGCGTGCTGTGCCGGCGATGCCGGCGGGGGAGACCGGTCAGCCCTGAGGCGATCGAGCTCCTGCGCCGGATCCTGGGTGGAGGTCTGGTCACTGTGCTGCAGGAGCCGCCGGGCACCCTCGCCACCGAGGTCGGCGAGCTGGTCACCGAGGCGATGGAGGTCCATCTCGACCGTAGGCTGCGCAGCGCCCACGCGGTCCCCGGTCCCTGACGGTGCCCGGTTGCTGACGGTGCCCGGTCGCTGACGGTGTCCGGTCGCTGAGGTGGCTGCCTTCGGCGTGTACGTGCACGTCCCGTTCTGCGCCCGACGTTGCGACTACTGCGCCTTCGCCACGTGGACGGACCGCGACGACCTGATGG
>JAJYAB010000118.1 GCA_021779775.1 Actinomycetes bacterium | reverse complement strand
GTCTGGTACGGCGATTGGCTGGCTACCACCTGCAGGTACAGGGCGATGAAGAAGAAGATGGCGAAGAGCCCGAAGTAGGTGGAGAACGCCACGATGTTGGATCCGGCGAACGCCGGGCGGCGGAAGAACCGGACGTCGAGGATCGGGTTCCGAGCCCGGCGCTCGAGCAGCACGAATGCCACGCCGGCCGCCGCCGCGATGGCGAACAGCAGCTCGACCCACCACGTTCCATAGCCTGAGGTCTCGCCGGAGATGACGGCGAACGACAAGGTGGCCAGGGCCACCACGCCGGCGGATGAACCCGCGATGTCGACCCGGCGACCTGACGGGTCAGCGCTCTCGGGAAGCGTGACAGCTGCTCCGATGAGCGCGACGATGCCGAACGCCAGGTTGAACCAGAAGATGTCGCGCCAGCTTCCGACGCCGTCGAGGGCGCCGCCGATGACCGGACCGAGTGCCAGCGCGAGCCCGGAGACGGCTGCCCACACGCCGAGCGACCGGGCACGCTGCCGGGGCTCTGGGAAGATGTGGCGGATCATGGAGAGCGTGCCCGGCTCGGATGCCGCTGCCCCGACTCCCATCACCACCCTGCCGGCGATCAGCATGTGCACATCGCCGGCGACGGCGCAGATCACCGATCCCACGCAGAAGACCGCCGCGCCCGCCAACATCATCCGCTTGCGCCCGAAGAGGTCGCCGAACGTGCCGAACAGCAGCATGAGGCTGGCGAAGCTGAGGGCGTAGCCGTTCACCACCCACTGCAGCTCGCTCACTCCGGCATGCAGCGAGGACTGCACGTCGGCCAGCACCACGCTGACGATCGTGTTGTCGAGGAAGGTGAGGAACAGGACGAGACTGATGGTCGCCATCGCCAACCGGGGGGTGCTGGCACCCACGGTGGAAGCTGTATCGGAGCTCGTACGCATCGTGAGCTTCTACCTTATGCAGACCCGAGCTGCTGCCCGGCCGCCATGCGCCCCCGGACGGCCGTAGCCGCCAGCTATCGTGGACTGGTGCCGGAGAGTGGAGACCGCGATGAGCGGCGTCGAAGACATAGCACATGACGATGTTGCGACCCTCCGAGGCTCCTTTGGTGATGGACAGCGTTGAGCACCGCTGATCCCCTTCGCCGCCGGGTCCGCAGCGGCACCACGACCTCCCAGTTCGGTGTCGGCCGGCGTGAGAACCACGACGCCAGCGGGTTCTACCGCCGATTCACGCCGCCGACGATCAGTGACGACGAAGATGTCTGCCATCCCGTAGAGCGCCGCGGGCTCGACCGAGTGTTCCTCGGCGACATACGCGACCAGCCGAGCACCGTCGCCCCGCGGTCGGTGGCCCTGGTCGTCACCTCACCGCCCTACTACTCGGGCAAGGAGTACGAGACCGCCATCGGCGAGGGGAACGTCCCTGCCAGCTACACCGAGTACCTGGCCATGCTCACCGGTGTGCTGGGCGCGTGCGTCGATGCGTTGGAACCCGGCGGGCGCATCGCGGTGAACGTTGCCAACCTGGGGCGCAAGCCGTACCGGAGCCTGTCCGCCGACGTGATCTGCATCCTGGAGGAGGACCTCGGTCTGCTCCTGCGTGGAGAGCTGATCTGGAAGAAGGCCAAGGGCGCGGCCGGGAACTGCGCCTGGGGCACCTACCAGAAGCCCGGTGACCCGGTGCTACGGGACCTGACGGAGCGGGTCATCGTCGCTTCCAAGGGCCGCTTCGACCGGGCCATCCCACCGGTGGTGCGGGCCGCGGAGGGCTACCCGTCGGACGCCACCATCTTCCGCGACGAGTTCCTGGAAGCCACCGTCGACGTCTGGGAGCTACCTCCCGAGCGCGCCACCCGGGTCGGCCATCCCGCCCCTTTCCCCGTCGAGCTCCCCCAGCGGCTGATCGACCTGTACACCTACCGTGGCGACCTGGTGCTCGACCCGTTCATGGGGTCGGGCACGACAGCGGTGGCCGCCCTGCGAACCGAACGGCACTTCGCCGGATACGAGACCGACCCGGGCTATGTTGCCGCGTCCCTCGAACGGATCGAGACCGAGCGCCAACGGCTGGAGCAGGAATCCCGGGGTCACGGCTACCTGGGCCGCCCGGTTCTCCCAGCAGTGGCATCGCCGGCTGACCCCGAAGAGAATTTCCAGGCCCGCGGCGTGCGGGAAGGGCGGCGAGCCCGGGAGCTGGCCAGGTGGGCGCTGGAGGAGGCGGGGTTCGCGATCGTCGGGGAGAACAAGCGTCTCGACGCGGGCGTGGAGGTGAATTTCGTGGTGGAAAGCCAAACCGGCCGGGAGTGGCTCTTCGACGTCTCTGGAGCGTTCACGTCCACCCGTGGGGGCCTCCAACGGACCGACACCCTCTGGAAGGCACTCGGCAAGGCGGTGGTTGTCCACCACACCAGGGCAGATGCCCGCTACGTGCTCTTGACCACCGACAAGCCCGTTCCTCGCAGCACCGGTGGGCAGGCGCTCGCGGCGGTCACCGGCACCAGCGTCGAGACGAAGCCGGTCTATGACGTCATCAGCCTGCGTCTTCGATCGGACCTCGACCGTCTCCACGACTACGGCCGGGACCGGCAGCCCACGCGGCGATAAGCGTCTGCGCGGCGGGGGTCGGTGAGCTGCCGAAGCTGAGCGGCGGCGGCCTCGCCGTGCTGGCCGGGTAGACCATGGACGAGCTTTGAGCGCGCAGCCGGTGGGGATGCTGGACACCTCGGTGGAGGTCTCATCGCTCTCGACCGGGACAACCGCCGCGTTCTCGTCTTGCGGGCGGCGAGCGCAACGGCCGACGTTGTCGGTGCACCCGTCGTGATCTGCGCCTGCCGAACCCAGCAATCGGTCGTCACCTCCGACCCCGGCGACTTGCGTAGCCTCGATCCACAGATCAGCCTCGTGATCGTCTGATGAGCGGGGCCTGTCTGCACCACGGTGTCGCGCCATGACGCGCTCGGTCCCCTGAGAGGATGTCCCACTTGGCGTGGAACTTGGGTGACGGTCCCGAGCGGCTGAGCTATGCGGCCACCTCCTGATCGGCAGTGTAGGCGGGGGGTGTGACTGCGGCTGCGACGTGCTCGTTGAGGGCAGTCCGCAGCGCCCGCAGGTGCATATGGCCGTTCACGCGGCGGAACTGCTTCTTCGCCTCGGCGAGACCGGCTGCGCACCACCGCAGCGCCATGGTGCCCGACTCCCAGCGCTTCACGTTGGCCGAGTGGTCCCGGCAGATCTCGATCATCGACTCCACCACGTTGGTCGAGCGCAGCGTGCGAGCCAGGGTCGGCGGGACCTGCAAGCGTGCCACGGTGAAGGTCTCTGCCAGTCCCTCGCGCAGGCTCCCGGCCGCGCCGGGGTGGGCGCGATCGAGCTCCTTGGCCAGAGCATCGAGGTCTCCTTGGCCGGCGAGCGGGTCCGGGTTGCGATAGGCGGCGCGCATGCGCTTCTCCACCAGGCGTGCGACCTTGTCGGGCAAGTAGCGCTTCACGTTCCTGATCTTGTGCAGTTGGCACCGGGCGATGACCGGGTGGTCGAAGACGGCCTTCACCGCGCTGGCGAGCGCCTTGGCGCCGTCGAGCACGCACAGGATCGGCCGGGTGACGCACAGCCCCCGGTCACGAAAGCCCACCAGCAGGCCGGTCACGAGCGTCGCGTTCTCGGTGTCGCCCTCGACCACGCCGAGGGGGTGCTTCACCCCGTCGATGTCGATGCCGACCGCCACCACACAGCAGTGACCTGCGAAGTTGACCCCGTCGACCATGAGGGCGACGAGGTCGAGTCCGGTGAGATCCGCCGCCATCAGCTCGGCCAGGGCGGTCTCGGTGGCGGCCACGAAGCGGCGGGAGACCGCCGAGCGTGACGTCCCCCGGCTGTTGGCCTCGACGGCGGTGCCGACCGGCTCGAGGCCGGCCCCGTAGCGGCGGGTGGAGATCTTGGCGAGCATCTTCTCCATCGCCATGCGCCCGAGCAGCTCGGTCGAGCTGAAGCAGTCGTAGGTGGCAAGGGGCATCTCGGCAGCGCGGTCCGCGCTGCGCACCCGGGGACGGGTGACCCGGACCTGGCGCCCGCCGAGGGTGACGACCCCGTCGTCGCTGCCGTGGCGCACCGCCACCCGGTCGGGGTCGTGGCGGCCCTTGGGACCGGCCAGGGTCTCCACCTCGTGCTCCATCATCGTGTGCACCACCGTGAAGGCCGGCCCCGACGCAGAAGGCGAGCAGCCCCTCCTCGAGCTCGCCGGCGAGCTCACCGACGGCGACGCTCACCCTGTCGGGCAGCAAGAGTGCGGCCTCTTCGGCAGCGCGGCCGGCGTCCTTCTTCGCCCTCTTCGGCGTGGTGCGGCCGGTGGTCCCGGCGCGCCGGGTCGAGGTCTGGTAGTTCTTCATCTTGGCGGTCCCTTTCCTGATCGGATGTCTTGATCGGACGCCCGACACCTACCAGCTGGCAGGCATCAGGCGGGGGACCGCCACCTCAAACTTCCACCCTCAGCGGGACAACCTCTCCCCTGAACATGCAGGTCAATCGCTGTCGCGCTGGTCGAGGGCCGATCGACGCGGTGGGTGACGATCGCCCACAGGATCGGTCGCCACCCGACCACGGTGATGCGGGAGATGACCGCCAACGGCGGCCGGGCGCACTCGAGCGGGCGACGAGGTTCTCGATCCCGGTCACGATGCCCGAGGGCTACGCCGGCGAGACCTGGCCGACGAGATGGACGAGGCCGACCTCTCGGCACCGACGCCCGAGGAGCTGTCAGCGCTCCGCAAGTGCGTGGCCGAGGCGCTGGCGAACGGATCGACGGCCTCGGTCAAGACCCTGCTCCAGGCGCTCATCTATGAGATCCGAGTGGACAGCCGGGATGCCATCCACCCGATCTTCCGTGTTCCTGTCGGCGGGGACGACCCCCGGGACGATGCGGTTCGCGCACCGTCGCGTTCGGTGGTCCTGAGGTGGCATGATGCGAAACCATTTACCCAGGTCAACGGCTTGCCAGTCCGTCTCTCACCGCCGAACACGGTGATTCGCCGAGGCGTAGGTGACTGGTAGGAGCACTGTGGGAGCTCTTGGTGCATACCATACTCCATCCCATACTGGTATGCTAGATAGGTGGCCACCGAACAGATCGCCGTCCGGCTCCCCGAGGAGCTTCTGGAAGAGCTCGACGCGCTCGTCGCAAGTGGGATCTACGAGAGCCGGGCCGCGGCAGTACGCGCTGGCGTCGAGGCCATCACGGCGCTTGAGCGCCGCCAGCAGACCGACCGAGCCATCGTCGCAGGTTACCGCCGCACTCCGCCCACGTCAGCCGAGCATGACGCCGCCATGGTTTCGCTTCGAGACGCCATCGCCGAGGAACCCTGGTGAGCGAACCTCGTCGCGGGGAAGTGTGGTGGGGCGAGATCGAGGACCTGGGGCGGCGCCCCTTCCTGGTCATGACCAGGCCAGCAGCGATCCCAGTCCTGGGCGGCGTACTTGCGGCCCCCGTGACCCGTACCGTGAGGAACATCCCGACGGAGCTTTCGCTCGGGCCCGACGACGGGATGCCCACAGCGTGCGCCGCAAGTTTCGACAACCTGCGTGTCGTGCCAAAGGGCTATCTCGTAAACCGCATCTGCGTGCTGGAGTCCACCCGACTGGTGGAGGCGTGCACCGCGCTTCGCTCCGCTGTCGACTGCTGAGAACGGCCTTCGCGTAGCGCGGCTGGGTTTTGCGCCATGACACTTTTGCGCTCGCGAACATGCTGGTCAACGATGCAGTGGTCTTGGGGTGTCATGGTACGAACACCCTTGAACCGGTAAAGGGCCAGGTCACGGCTTTGATTGATGGTGACGCGCTCCATATGGTGCCGTCTCGCGCGGTCCTGCGTTCGGGGGACGGTGACCGGTGATACTTCACCGGCGGGACAAGTCAGCGCTTCTCCCGGGCCTCTCCCCGGCCCGACAGGTCCGCCCTGGGCACGACGCTGAGCGGTCTCTGGGATGTAATGCCCATGCCCCGGTAGGGATGTAGGCGCGCAGGACGAGGTGCCGGTCGAGTAAAGCTTCAAGTTGCCGCTGGGTGAGGGAGAGCTACGCCGCCGTTTGGGTGAGATCGACG
>JAJYAB010000117.1 GCA_021779775.1 Actinomycetes bacterium | reverse complement strand
CCCTTTCGGGGGGCGCAGTCGCTGTCGCTGGCGGCAAGCCCATGGATGGTGACGGCTTCTTCTTCTAGCCGACGATCCTGACCAACCTCACCGATGGCGTGCGGATCGTCGACGAGGAGCAGTTCGGGCCGGCGCTTCCTGTCATCACCTACCGGGATATCGACGAGGTCGTCGAGCGGGCCAACAGCACTCACTTCGGGCTTTCCGGCTCGGTGTGGGGGACAGACGCCGAGCGCGCCTCACGGGTCGCCGCCCGCCTCGAGTGCGGCACGGCATGGATCAACACTCACCTCGCTCTGTCGCCGCAGCAACCCTTCGGCGGTGCCAAATGGAGCGGTATCGGTGTGGAGAACGGCACCTGGGGCCTGCTCAGTTTCTGCGAGCCGCAGGTCATCCACAACGCTCGGGCCTGAGCAGGCGCTGCCCGCTGCCGCTGGGCCACACGCACCGGGGGGCAGCGGTGGCCTGTGCGCTCAGCGGTCGGGCTTCAGGTGACCGGTCCACTTCGGCGCCCGCTTCTCGGCGAACGCCACGGCACCCTCCAATGCGTCGGGCGACGAGAACACCTCGGCGGCCGCTGCCCCCTGCAGCTTCCACGCCTCGCTTTCGGGCATCTCGAGCGAGGCCTTGATCATGTTCTTCGTGGCCCGGACCGCGATGGGAGCTGCCTCGCAGATCCGCTCGGCGAGCGAGACGGCGGTCTCCAGGGTGCGGGCCGCAGGCACCACCCGGTTGACCAGGCCGAGCATGTAGGCCGTCTCGGCGTCGATGGCGTCGCCGGTCATCCCCAGCTCCAGTGCCCGCGCCAGGCTGATCCGCTTCGAGAGCCGGATGATGCCGCCGGCCCCGGCCACTAGGCCGCGCTTCACCTCTGGGATCCCGAACGTGGCGTGGTCGGCAGCGACCACCAAGTCGCAGGCGAGCATGATCTCGAACCCACCGGCGAGCGCATGCCCGTTCACGGCGGCGACGAGCGCTTTGGGGAAGTCGCGGTTGGTGATGCCAGCGAAGCCACCACTGACCCCCATCACGTTGCCGCCTCCACCCCCACTGGCGAAGGCTTTCAGATCCATCCCTGCGCAGAACGCCTTGTCGCCGGCGCCGGTGAGCACCACCGCCCACACGTCGTCGTCGGCCTCGACAGCGTCGAACGCGTCGGCCAGCGCCGACGAGGTCTCGTAGTCGATGGCGTTCCTGGCCTCGGGCCGGTCGATGGTGATGATCTCGACTCGGCCGTTGCGCTCGCGTCTGACGCTCACATGGATCTCCTGGCGCGACAGATTCCGTTCATGAACCCCGGGGTCCTGTCGTCTCACACCGGGAGCTCCAACAGGGCTACGCGGTGAGGCCCTGGATCTTCGGCGCGGCGTCGCGCACGTCTTTAATGTCGTCGTCGGTGAACCCAGCCAGCTTGCGCAGCTCGATCGCGAGGGGCATGAACTCTTCGTCGGTACGCGAGTCGTATGCTCCGCGGAGGCCCCCGAAGCTGAAGGCCCGGTTGACCTTGCGCTGGAATTGGACTACCTGCCGACGCCGTTCAGGGTCGTTCTCGGTCAGGACTCGGCTCCACACCGAGCCGAACCGGACATGGGTCACCTCGTCGGCGGAGACGTAGTCGACCGACTGCCAGATCGTTTCGTCGGCGGCTGCCTTGCCGAAGCGGATCGTCTCGTTGAAGACATCGAGGGCCAGCCCCTCGAGGCAGCGGTTCACACCGACGACACGCTCCGCCGGATCGTCGCTGCACGCGAATTCGAAGAGCATCACGTTCTCGTTGAACTGTCCGATCTGGCCCCCGACGTGATCGAGCAGAGCGCTGTAGATCTCGACGTGGCGGCTCTCGTCCCAGCACTGCCGTGCCATGTCGAACTGGAACTTCCACGGGAGGGCGTCGTCGTCGACGTAGTCCCAGCAGCTCCGGCCCGCGCCCTCCAGGGCCTGAAGCTCCCCCATGAAGATGCCGTGCATCTGGCTCTGCATCGCCACCGGCGCTCGGTCGTCTTCGGGGCGCAGCCTCTTACCGAGGTCCTGGATCCTTGCCGAGGTCTCCGCGTCCTTGTCTTTCGGCCTCATCATCTTGAAGAAGGACTCCAAGTCCTCCAAGGTCACCTCATCGGCGGTGAGGAAGTCGATGGGGATGTCCGTACGGACGAAGCGGTCGTCTCGGGCCAGCTCATCGCTGGTCATGAATTTATGCACGGCTTCCCCCTCGTCTCCTGGTGACTGCGTCCTTTGGTGACAGCCGTCCTTTGGTGACAGCCGTCCTTCGTCACCGCCTCCATCATCGCCCATGTACCGCATCATGGCAAGGGGCTCTGGCCAGCCGGTTCGCTGTCAGGAGGCCTGCTGGGTGCCGACCAGAAGGTCCCGGAAGGGGACGGTGCGGTCGGTCTGGGGCTCTCTGGGCAGGCCGAGCACTCGTTCGCCGATGATGTTGCGTTGGATCTGGTCGGTGCCTCCGGCGATGGCACCGGCGGGTGCGGCAAGGAGGGCGGTGGCCCATCGGTTGCCGGTGGGGTCGCCGGCGCTCCAGGCTTGTCCTTGGGGGCCGGCAATGGCGAGGGCGACGTTGGCGAGGTCTTTCCCGAGTTGCGCGCCGGCGAGCTTGGCGATGGATCCTTCCGGTCCTGGCACCCGCCCCGCTTTCACTGCCTCACGGAGGCGGATGCCGATGTAGCGCATGATCGTGGTGCGGATCCACAGATCGGCGATCTGCTGGCGTACGAGGGGGTCGTGGTCGAGGTTCCGTTCACGAGCGAGACGGATGACCGAGCGTATGTTGGCGCCGCCCATCCCGCCGCCTTGGGCGACGGCCATGCGCTCGTTCATCAGCATGGTGATGGCGGCACGCCACCCTTCGTTGACTGTGCCGACGACGTTGGCGTGTGGCACGTGTGCGTCGGTGAAGAACACCTCGTTGAAGTTGGCGCCGCCGGTGATCTGGCGTAGCGGCCGGGTTTCGATGCCCGGTGAGCGCATGTCGACGATGAACATGGTGAGGCCTTGGTGCTTGGGGACGTCGGGGTCGGTGCGGGCGATCAGCATGCCGAAGTCGGAGTAGTGGGCGCCCGAGGTCCATACCTTCTGGCCGTCGACGACCCACTCGTCGCCGTCGCGTACCGCCCGAGTCTGCAAGCTGGCGACGTCCGAGCCGGCTTCGGGCTCGGAGAACAGCTGGCACCAGATCTCGTCGCCTCGGAGCATGGGGGGGATGTAGCGGTGCTTCTGCTCTTCGGTGCCGAGCGCGAGCAGCGTCGGCCCGCACATGCCATGGCCGATCAGGAAGATGCCGGTAGGAAGCTCGAAGGCGGCGGCTTCCTCGTTGAACACCTCGGCTTCTGCTGTGCCGAGGCCACAGCCACCGTGCTCTCGGGGCCAGGTGATCCCGGCGAGATGTGCGTCGAACAGCTTGCCTTGGAAGGCTTTGGCTTCAGCGATCCGTTCCTGTTCGCCGACGGCGTCGACCTCGTCGAACAGGCCTTCTCCGTCGTCGTCATCCCTGGCTCGCTTGCGGCGGGCGTTGGTGTCGAGGAACCGCCGGGCCCGCATCCGTAGCTCGGTTTGGTCGGTGGTGTCGTCCACTGCGGTCTGGTCGGCCACGTCGCTCCTCGGGTTGTTCAGGTCGGGGTCCTCTGTGCGGATTGTATACAAGTGTCAAGTTGCGTGTTGTGTCGCGTTCGGGTGAACATGGGGGCGAGTCGACGAGGTGGGAGGGTCATGGTTGAGCGGAAGCTGTTGGAGGAGGGCTATTTCGTGATGCCGGATGCGGCGCATCGGCGTCCTCGGCTGGTCGGTTCGTACAGTGCGCAGGCCGATGAGCATTTCTTCCCTCGGCGTAAGCGGTGTCCGATCACGTTCGGTCCGGTCGAGGACCGTTTGTTGTCGGACGAGGGGGTGTTGTACTCGTGGACGTGGATCGAGAACATGCGTTACGGCACGATGGCGTCGGCGGGCGAGCCGCATGGTGTCGGCCAGGTTGATCTTCCCGAGGGGGTGCGGGTGCAGGCCCGTCTGCTCGGATCGAAAGGCGATTGGGAGATCGGCATGCCGATGGTGCTGGATCTGCTGGCGGTCACGACCGATCAGGCGGGGGATGAGCTGTGCACCTACGCGTTCCGGCCGAAGAAGGAGGGCGACTGATGGCGTTCGGACGTGAGGTGTACGTGATCGGTGTCGGTATGCATCGCATCTCGGGCGCGCCGACGCCGGTGCGGGACATGGCCTACGACGCCGGGTTGAACGCGCTGGTCGACGCGGGGATCGAGTTCGACACGATCGGCGCGTTGTACAACGGCTATGCGATGGCGGGGATGACGACCGGGGTGACGTTGGCGAAGGATTTCGGGTTGACCGGTGTGCCGATCACCCATGTGGAGAACGCGTCGGCTACCGGATCTTCGGCGTTTCGGGAAGCGGTGCTGTCTGTCGCTGGCGGCCACGCCCGTTGCGCGATGGCACTCGGTTTCGATCCGTCTCCTGGTGCCATGATGAGCGGCGGCGGTGGGGGGATGTCGGCGATGTCGGCGTCGTTCTTCCGTCCTTCGGTCGAGGGGGTGATCCTGCCCGCCGCGTTCTTCGCGTTGTGGGCGGTCCGGCGGATGCACGAAGCGGGCACGACGGTCGAGACGTACGCCAAGATCGCAGCGAAGAACTGGAACCACGCCCGGCGCAATCCGTACGCCCAGCGGCAAGCGGACCATCAGATCACCGTCGAGGAGGTGTTGGGCTCGACGATGATCGCCTATCCGCACACGTCGATGATGGCGGCGGCGGTCGGTGGTGGTGCTGCTTGCGCGATCGTCGCCGACCGTGAGCTGGCCGAGCAGGTCCATGACCGCACCGGTCATCCGCTGGTCCAGGTGGTCTCCAGTCGTTCGGAGTCCGAGCGTTACACCCCGGGCCATATCTTCATGGGTGCTGTCGTCGGCCCGTCGGAGCTGACTCGTACGACGTCGCGTGCTGCTTATGAGGAAGCGGGTATCGGGCCGGCTGACCTCGACCTTGTCCATGTTCACGATGCGTTCCCTGTGGAGGAGCTGCTTTACTACGAGCTGCTCGGCATCTGTGGCGCTGGCGAAGGTGACAAGCTTGTCGCTGAAGGCGCCACCGAGATCGGGGGGCGTATCCCGTTCTCGACCGACGGGGGGCTGATCGGCAGGGGTCATCCTGTCGGCCCCACCGGCTTGGCCCAGATCTGGGACACCACCATCCAGCTCCGCGGCGAAGCCGGCGACCGCCAAGTCGACGGTGCCCGCAACGGCCTCGCGCACATGATGGGCGCCGGCTCGGTCTGCATCGTCCACATCCTCCGCCGCCGATAAACTCCACACGATGCCCAACCTCGCCGGCAAACGGCTCAAGTGCGAATCATGCGGCGCCGAAGTCGTCGTGACGAAGGGCGGCGAGGGCAGCGTCACGTGTTGCTCCCAGCCGATGGCACCGCGGTAGCCGGGGCGACACCGGTCCGAGCACGCGACCAGGTCGGCCGGTGGCAGGCTGGCCCGGCGAAGGAGGCAGCAGATGGCCCTGAAGATCGGGAAACGCTACCGGTGTGAGCAGTGCGGCACCGAGGTGCTCGTCACCAAGTCCAGCGACAGCGACCTGGCTTGCTGCGCCGGAGCGATGCAGCAGCTCACGCCGAAGAAGACCGCGTCGGCCGACTAGCCCGGCCGGGTCCTCAGCGCGTGCGCCTCGACTTCCTCCGTTTGGAGCGGACAGGCTTCGCTGCCTGGGTGTACCTGAGCGGTGCGCCGCTCGGGCAGCGCGAGGCAGCGGAGCTGGTGGCGGTGGCCGAGGAGCTGCGCGAGGACCGCGAGGTCCGGGTTGTCGTCCTCGCAACGCGTGGGAGCCATTTCTGCCCAGGTGGTGCGCCGGCGCTGGATCCGCTGGGCTTCTCCCCCGACCCCGCAGCGGCTATCGCCGCCCTGCGCCCACCGGTGGTCGCTGCTTGTCGTGGGGAGGTGGCGTCCGTGGGCTTGGAGCTGGCGTTGGCCGCCGACGTGCGACTGGCCGACACCACCGCCCGGTTCTCGGTGCCCGACGTGGCGCGAGGGCGACTGCCCTGTTGGGGCGCGACGCAGCGCCT
>JAJYAB010000001.1 GCA_021779775.1 Actinomycetes bacterium | reverse complement strand
GCTGCCCGGGTTCGACGGCTTCGAGGTGGCGCGCCGCGTACGCACCGCGGGACGGAGGGCACCGATCCTCATGCTGACCGCCCGCACCTCGGTGGGAGACCACGTCGAGGGACTCGACGCCGGCGCGGACGACTACCTGTCGAAGCCGTTCAGCTTCGCAGAGCTGTCCGCCCGCATCCGAGCCCTCATCCGCCGGGGACAGCCCGAGCGGCCTGCGGCCCTCGTGGTGGGCGACCTTCGACTCGACCCGGCAGCCCGTACGGCATGGCGCGGCGACGTCGAGCTCGAGCTGTCACCGAAGGAATTCGCCTTGCTGGAGCTCTTCCTCCGCAACCCGGGCGTAGTGCTGAACCGGAGCCGGATCCTCGAGCACGTTTGGGACTACGCCTACGACGGCGTCTCCAACGTCGTGGACCAGTACGTAGCGTACCTGCGACGCAAGATCGACCGGCCATTCCACCGTGCCGACTTGGAGACGCTGCGCGGGGTCGGGTACCGCCTCCGGGCCCCTTCGGGATCCTGAGCGATGCGGATCCGTGTCCGGCTGGCACTGCTGTTCGCGGCGGGCACCGCAGCAGTGGCGGTTCTCGGGGGCATCGTCTTCGTCCACGAGCTGTCTGGCGGCCTCCAAAAGTCCATGTTGGTCAGCCTCCAGACCCGTGTTAATGCCGTCGGCCAGGAAGTACCCGGCAGGGGCCAAGAGCAGCAGGTGCGGGACCCCGGAGTACCCGTGCCGATCGGCTCGGTCGGCGACAGCGAGTCACTCACCCAGGTGATCTCCGTGGCCGGGGTCGTGCTCGACGCCTCGGGTCCGGGCACGCTCCGCTCGCTGCTTTCCAGGGTCCAGCGAACCGCCACCCTGCGCCACAGCACGGTGCTCACCCGCCACGTGCCAGGACAGTCGACGGCGTTTCTCCTGCTGGCGTCCCCCACCGACGACCGCAACCGTATCGTGGTGGTCGGCGAGACCCTCGAGACACTCCAAGACGCGGTGCACCGGGTCGAGGTGGGCATCATCGTGGGAGGCGCAGTCGGGGTCTTGGCTGCGGGGCTCGCCGCCTGGCTGCTGGCCGGAGCCGCCCTGGCCCCGGTCGAGCGGATGCGGCGGCAGGCTGCCGACATCTCCGAGCACGACGGCGATGCCATGCTGGCGGTTCCCCGAACCCATGACGAGGTCGCGGCGCTGGCCCACACCATCAATGGGCTGCTGGCACGGCTGCACGGCGCGCTGGGCAGACAGCGGGAGCTCGTGTCGGCGGCCGGCCACGAGCTACGGACACCGTTGTCGATCCTGCGCGGGGAGCTCGAGCTGGCCGAGCGGCCAGGACGCTCAGTCGAAGATCTGCGGAACGCTGTGCACGAGGCAGCCAGCCAGACCGATCACCTCATCCACCTGTCGGAGGACCTGCTATTGCTGTCGCGCTCCGACGAGAGCGACCCGCTGGTGCTCCTCGCTCCGGAGGATCTGGTGTCCCTCGTCCGGTCGTTCGTCGCCAGCTTCGAGGGCCGAGCCGCCGAGCGCGGTGTGGCACTCGAGGTGGCAGGCCCTGACGCGCTGCCAGCAGTCGTGGACGCTCCGCGCCTGCGCCAGATGGTCGACAACCTGGTGGACAACGCCCTGCGGTTCTCGCCGCCGGGTACGGTGGTCACGGTCCGGATCAGCTCCGGCGCCGGCCAGGCGACGGTCGAGGTGCTGGACCGCGGGCCGGGGTTCCCCGTCGACTATCTGCCGAAGGCGTTCGACCGCTTCTGGCGCGGCGACAGCAGTCGGAGCCGCGACCACGGTGGTGCTGGACTCGGATTGGCCATCGTCAAGTCGCTCGCCACCGCCCACGGCGGCAACGTCGAAGAGGGCAATCGACCCGGCGGCGGCGCCCGGGTGGCGATGACGCTGCCGCGGTGTGGTTGATGGCCACCCCCGGAACCCCGCTCCACCACCGGCCTGCAGTGCTCCTGTGCCTGGTGCCCCTCCTGGCGCTCCTCCTGGCTGGCGGCCTGCTGACCTATGGGGTGCGCGCCCCGGAACGCCCGGTACCCGGCGCCCCGTACGCGAATTGCGGCAACCCGCTCCAGGTCCTGCTCGGCCACGGTCCAGCCCACGAGAGCCCGTCGAGCCCGTCGTTCACCGGCGCGTGCACGGCGGCGGCCGAGTCGGTAGCCACCGTGGCCGGGGTGATCGTCGGCGCCGCCACCGTGGCCGCCTTGTTGATCGTCCTCTACCTCGTACGACTCGTCCGGTCCTATGACCGCGCCAAAGCAGAGACCCAACACCGGCCCCCCGACACGGGCACGGGCGCCTGACCCCGGCACAATTGTCATGTTCTTCACATCGTCGATGACGCACACTGGTTCCATGGAGTCAGCGGACAGGCCGATCGGCGCGATCGTCGTAGCTCCGATGCGTGCCGACGACGTCGACGCCACGGTGGCCTTGCACCAACGGTTGCTCGCGACAGAGATGCTCAGCCGGCTCGGCGCGAAAGCGCTTCGCCAGTACCACCTGGCCTACCAGGCGAGCCCGGTCGGGCTGACGCTCGTGGCCCGGGTCGGAGCCGACGGTCCGGTCGTGGGGTTCCTGCTCGGCAGCGTGGACGCCTCGACCCACTACCAGTTCCTGGTGTCGGAACGTGCCATGTCGTTCGCCCGCAGCGTGGTGGCCCACGCCGTCACCCATCCCATGGTCGGATGGGAGCTGGTCCGCACCCGTGCCGTCCGCTGGACTACCGGAGCGGTCCGGGCGATCACGGCAGCCCGCAGCAGGCCCGGTTCCCGACGGCGCCAGGGAGGATCCGGGCGGTTCGAGGGCGCCGCCACTCCGACCGGAGCGCCCACCGCCGAGGTCACCCACCTGGCGGTGGACGTGACGGCGCGTCGCAAAGGCGTGGGCCGGGAGCTCCTGGGAGCCGCCGTCGATCGTGCGCGTTCGAGGGGAGCCGGGCGCATCGAGCTGGTGACGCCCGCAGAAGACCAGGACGCGGCACGCTTCTACCGGTCCTGCGGGTGGATCAGCGACGGAGAGGTCCGCAGCCGAAGCGGAGAAGACTTCGCCCGGTTCACGGTACGGCTCATCCCCACCGAGGGCGGCCCAGGCCCAGCCATGCCGGCAGACCTTCCAGAGGAGCGGTGATGATCGAGACCGACCAACGCCGCCACGACGGGAAAACGGGCGACCCAGGCCGGCACCGTCACGGCCGGCACCGTCACGGCCGGCACCGTCACGGGACGTGGCGCGACCGGCGCCGATCCCGGTTGGCGCACCGCCGGAGGTGGGTAGGGCGCCACCCGCTCACAACATTCATCGTGGTGGTCGCTGTCGCCCTCAGCCCGATGTGGTGGTCGCTCGGCTCCACCGTCGCCAACCCGGCCAACGGCTCGCCGGTAGCAGCTGCCGCCGACTGGTTCCGGAGCCATGGAGCAAGCTCGATCGTGCGCTGGACGGAGAACGTCTGGTACTCGCACCACCAGCCGCCCAAGGGGGGCAGGCCGCCGCCCGGGGCCATCCCGGCGCCGCTTACCGCGGCCGCGCCGATCGCCAGCGGAGTACCACACCTGCCGACGCCGGCGCCGTTGACCCCGCTGGCTTCACCGCCCATCGCCGGTGAAGGTCAGTGGCACCCCGTCGGCCGGCTCGTCCATGGCGTGCCGGCGATCTACGAGGCGTTCCTGCGGCCCGACCCGGTGCACACCAGCCTGGTGGTCGGTGTCGCGTGGATGGACACCAAGCTGCTCAGGGCACGGCTGTACTCCGGCAGCTACATCCCTGGCGACGGGCCGTGGCGCTACACCGCACCGGTGGGCCAGGCATCCTCGCAGTCCCTCGTCGCGGCCTTCAACGCCGGGTTCCGCATGCAGGACGCCCAAGGGGGCTACTACAGCGAAGGCAAGACGGCCTACCCGCTGCGCCAGGGGGCCGCGTCCTTCGTGGTGTACGCCGACGGGAGCGCCACCGTGGGCGCATGGGGCACCGACGTGTCCATGACGCCGCAGGTGGTGTCGGTGCGGCAGAACCTGCAATTGCTGGTCGACCACGGTGCACCGGTGGCCGGCCTGCAGGCGAACGACACCCAACGGTGGGGCTTCACGCTGGGCAATCAGATTTACGTGTGGCGATCGGGTCTCGGCATAACCGCCAACGGGGCACTCGTCTACGTTGGCGGGCCCGGGCTCAACATCACCACGTTGGCCGACCTGCTGGTACGGGCCGGCGCTGTACGCGCTATGGAGCTCGACATCAACACCGACTGGGTGAACTTCTCGGTCTACACGCCGACGTCCGGAGCTCCGGCCTCCCCGGCGAACGGCTCGCCCCTGCTCGCCAGTATGGCCGGCGGATCGGGCCGGTACTTCACCTCGTGGCCACGGGACTTCGTCACCATGTCCGCCGCACCGTGACCAGGTTACGACTGCGGATCGGCCGCAAGCCCCGCATCCGGAGGATTGTCCGCACCACCACCGCCAAGGTGCTCCCGGCGGGCGACCCAGCCGATCCACGCCCCCATCTCCGCCTACGGATCATCGGGGCGGTGATCGTGGCCCTCTTCTCCCTGATGGTGGTCCGCCTCTGGTCGCTACAGGTGCTCGGCAGCGCCAGCTCCGTTCGAGCGGTCACCGCCAACCAGCTTCGCCTGGTCCGGCTGCCGGCCGCCCGGGGCAAGATCGTCGACCGGAGCGGCATAACCCTGGTGGACAACGGCGTCAGCCAGGACGTCACGCTGTCGCGGGCGGCGGCCGCCCAACATCCCGCTGTGGTCGGCACACTGGCCGCCATCCTCGGCATGACACCTACAGCGGTGGAGCAGCGGTTGGCGAGCATCACCACCGGTCCATACACCCCGGCCACCATCATGTTCGACGCTCCGATGAGCGCCGTGTCGACGATCGCCGAGCACCGTGGGCTCCTTCCCGGGGTGGCCACCCCGACCGTCACCCACCGGTCATACCCGCTGGGGCAGACCGCGGCCCAGGTCCTCGGCTATGTGGGACCGGCCAGCGCAGCGGAGCTGCGCCACGCCGCGCCCGGCACGCAAGCAGGCGACCGCATCGGGCAGAGCGGCCTCGAAGCCCAGTACAACCGCTGGCTGGCCGGAACGGCGGGCGTCCAACGGGTCGAGGTCGACGCCCAGGGCCAGATGGTACGAACCCTCCACCAGACGCCACCGACCACCGGGGACACCCTGGTGACCCACCTCGACCTCGGGCTCGAGCAGGTCCTGCAGCAAGCGCTCGACCAGCAGGTCGCCTCGCTGCAGCATGTCATCGATCCGTCCACCGGTAGGTCCACGGCTTCGACCGGCGGCGCCGTGGTGGCCCTCGACCCCCAAACCGGCGCCGTGCTGGCCATGGTGTCCAACCCCACGTACGACCCGGCGTGGTGGGTGGGCGGCATCACCACTGCCCACTACCAGGCGCTGACCGCACCAGGCACCCATACACCGCTGTTGAACCGGGCCATCGACGGTCTCTACACGCCCGGATCGACGTTCAAGCTGGCGACGGCCAGCGCCGCGTTGGACACCGGCTTGATCAGCCCCGGCTACATCTACGACGACCGGGGCACCTTCGTCGTACCGGGATGTCAGGGAGGTGGCGCCGGCTGCCAGACGTTCCATGACGTCGCCGGCGAGGTGCCGGGGCCCATCACCGTGTCCCAGGCGCTCACCATCTCGAGCGACGACTTCTTCTACAACCTCGGCGCACAGTTCTGGATCCATCGGAGCACGTACGGGCAGACGCCCATCCAGGACATGGCCAACCGCTATAGCTACGGGCAGCCCACCGGCATCGACCTGCCCGGGGAGACGAACCTGGCCCGGGTCGACTCGCCGGCTGTCGTGGCGAAGGAGCACGCCCAGTACCCGGCTGCCTACCCGAACGGCTCGTGGTACACCGGCAACAACCTCGAACTGGCGTTCGGCCAGGGCGGCACGCTGATCACCCCCATCGAGCAGGCCGTGGCCTACGCCACCTTCGCCAACGGCGGCACCCGCTACCAGCCGCAGATCGCCGCCGGCGTCGTCAACGGGCGAGGTAGGGCCGTAGCGACGTTCGCCCCCAAGGTGACGGGGCACGTGACGCTGCCGGCCGCCGACCGCCAAGCGATGCTGAGCGGGTTCGAAGGAGTCGTCGACAACCCCAAGGGCACCGCCTACCAGAGCTTTGCCGGCTTCCCGCTCGGCACCATGCCCTTGGCCGGCAAGACGGGCACGGCCAGCGCCACCGGCACCGTGCCCACCGCATGGTTCGTCGCCTGGGGCCCGGTGGCCAACCCCCGCTACGTCATCGCCGCGGTCGTCGAGCACGGCGGGTACGGTTCCCTCGGTGCCGCTCCGGTGGTCCGTGCCGGGTTCGACTACCTGCTGGGCCATCCGCTGCCGCCACTGGCATTGGGGGCTGCCCCCTCGGGCACGTCCCCCGGCTGACGAACAGGCGAAGCCAGCTCCCCCACGGCTCCGGACGTGACGCCGTCCGTCGCAACGACCGGGCATCGTAGGGTGTCACCCATGGATGCCGACGAGCCGATGCCGAGCGCGGACCATGTCCCCGGGCTGGGGGTACGGCCCGACCGCGCACGCTCCTGATGATCGTCGCTCCGGGCGCAGGCGCAGGGCCCGTCCTGCTCGTGACCGTCACCGGGCCGGACCAGCCCGCAGTGGCCGCCGCGCTGATGCAGGCGCTGGCGGACATCAGCGCTGATGTCCGCGACGTCGAGCAGGTGGTGGTCCACGGGCGGTTGCTCCTCGGTCTGCTGGTGGAAGGGCCCGGTGCTGGCGCGCTAGCGGCGGCTCTGACTGGCGTGACCGCACCGTTCGGCCTGTCGGCAGAGATCCGCCCGGTGGGGGTGGCGCCCCATGCTGCGGCACTGGTGGCCGCCGGCGATGGGGACAGCCAGCTGGTGACGGTGCTCGCACCCGAGCTCGGCGCCACCGAGCTCGGCGCGGTGGCCGGTGCCGTGGCGGAGGCGGGGGCCACGATCAAACGGATCGTCCAGCTCTCCCGCTACCCGGTGACGAGCTATGAGCTGCAGGTGCGCGGCGGGCAAGCCGGCGAGGTGCGCCGGCTGGTCACCGAAGCGGCAGCGTGCCACTCGTTGGACGTGGCGGTCCAACGGGACGGGCTTCATCGTCGAGCCAAGCACCTCATCGTCCTCGACGTCGACTCCACCTTGGTGCAGGGTGAGGTGGTCGACCTGCTGGCTGAACGTGCAGGGTGCCAAGCCGAGGTGGCAGCCATCACGGAGGCAGCCATGGCCGGCGAGCTCGAGTTCGGCAGTGCCCTACGCGAACGGGTGGCGCTGCTGGCCGGCCTCGACACCGCCGTGCTCGCCGACGTGGCCAGCCAGCTTCCGCTCATGCCAGGGGCCCGCACCCTGATCCGTACGTTGAAGCGCCTCGGCTACGCCACCGCTGTGGTGAGCGGCGGCTTCACCGAGATCATCAAGCCGATCACCGCCGAGCTCGGTATCGACCGCGTGGCCGCCAACCGCCTAGGTGTGTCCGGCAAGCTCCTCGACGGCACCCTCGTCGGGCCCGTCATCGACCGAGCAGGCAAGGCAGCCGCCCTGGTCCGCTTCGCTGCGGAGGCGGGAGTGCCGCTGGAGCGCACGGTAGCGGTCGGTGACGGCGCCAACGACCTCGACATGTTGGCTGTGGCCGGCCTGGGCATCGCCTTCAACGCCAAACCACTGGTCCGACACGCCGCTGACACGGCACTCAACGTGCCGTACCTCGACGCGATCTTGTTCCTGCTGGGGCTGTCACGGCACGAGGTGGAGGCCGCAGATGCCGCGGAGACCCTCAGATGAGGAAGCGGAACACGGCGCTGCCGGGCGCTACCGGGTCGACCTGAAGCCCTGAGCGGCCCACACGGTCGAGGAACGGCGGAAGATCCCCCCGGTCGGCGAGCTCGATACCGACAAGCGCTGGACCGAACTCCCGGCTGTTCTTCTTAATGTACTCGAACAGCGTTATGTCGTCAGACGGTCCAAGACAGTCGTCGAGGAAGTGGCGCAACGCTCCCGGTAGTTGGGGGAACTGCACGATGAAGTAGTGCTTAAGGCCTCGGTGAACGAGGCTGCGCTCGATGATCTCGTCGTAGCGGGCGACATCGTTGTTCCCACCGCTGAGCACGCAGACCACGGTACGGCCGCCGATCCGGTCGACCAGGTCTTCGAGCCCGGCCACGGCAAGCGCGCCGGCCGGCTCCGCTACGATGCCGTCCTCCTGGTACAGGTCCAGCAGCTCGGTGCAGACCTGCCCCTCGGGCACCACCACCAGGTGGTCGACGAGCTCCTTCGTAACAGCCACCGACAACCTGCCCGGCGTCCGCACCACTGCTCCGTCGACGAAGTCGTCGCTGATGTCGATGGTCACCGGATGCCCAGCAGCCACCGAGCGGACCATGGCGGGCGCCCCCTGGGGCTGCACCCCGACGACGACGGTCGGAGCACCGAGGCCGTCGAGGCAGGCGGCCATGCCGGCGATCAGACCGCCGCCGCCGACCGGCACCACCAACACGTCGGGCGGTTCCCCGAGCTGGTCCACCACTTCGAGCGCCACCGTGCCCTGGCCGGCAACCGTCGTCGGATGGTCGAATGCCGGCACGATCGTCGCGCCGGTCCGCTCCGCCTGCTCGGCCGCGGCGACCGCAGCGTCGTCGAACGTCTCGCCGGCGAACCGGACGTCGACGAGGTCGCCGCCGACCGACCGGATGCGCGCCACCTTCTGCTTCGGGGTGCGGCGGGGGAGGAACACCACGCCATGGACCCCGAGCGCTCGACATGTCCACGCCACGCCCTGCGCATGGTTCCCTGCGCTGGCACATACCACTCCAGCCCGCAACCGGTCGCCGGGCAGCGAGGACACGAACGTGTAGGCGCCGCGGATCTTGTAGGAACGGACTGCCTGCAGGTCCTCGCGCTTGACGTACACCTCGGCGCCGTAGCGCGCGGAGAGCCGGGTGTTTCGTTGCAGCGGTGTGTGCACTCCGATCGTCTCCAGCCGCTCGGCGGCCGCCCGGATATGGCCCAGGTTGAGCTCGGCCCGCCACCATCCTGGGCCTTCCGGCGCGTTGCCACCCGTCGGTGTGCTCATGGTGCGACCCGCTCCACCCAGGCGACTCTACGGGCTGCGGTCAGCCGAGCTCGGCCAACAGGGCCCGGACGGCAAGGCGCCAGTCCCCGACGATACCGACGTCGGCCCACTCGAACACCGAGGCTCGGGGGTCGACGTCTACGGCCACGATGGCGCCCGCCCCCCGGGCTCCCACCATGTGGTTGAACCGGCCCGAGATGCCGAGCGCCAGGAAGAGTGCCGGGGCAACGCTGTGACCAGTGAGACCGATCTGGCGAGACCGCGGAAGCCAGCCCCGGTCGGTGACCTTACGGGTCGCTCCGAGTGCACCACCGAGACGTTCCACCAACGGCTCGAGCTCGATGTAGTGCTCGGGCGACACGCCCTGGCCCACGCACACGACGGACGGGGCTGCCAGCAGCGCATCCACATCGTCGTCCCGGCCCTGATCGAGCACGCGCACCGACCCGGAGCAGGGAGCGTCCACACGTTCGACGGGTAGCCTCCTCGGGCCGGTGCGAGGGGCACGTAACCCCAGCACCCCGGGTCGCACCGTAACCATCTGCACGGTGGAGCGAGCGGTGACCGCTGCAACGAGGCGCCCGCCGAACGCCGGCTTGAACGACACGAGCCGACCGGCCTCTACGCCGAGGCCGACCGCGTCCCCAGTGAGCCCGGCGCCGAGCCTGGCCGCCACCCGACCGGCCACCTCGCGCCCCCACAACGTACCGGGGGACAGGATCGCCCATGGTGACGCTGCCATCGCCCAATCGGCGAGCGCCCGCGCCAGGTCCGCCTCCAGCACCGGAGCACCCGCATCGGCGCGCAGCGACAGCAGTCGGTCGGCTCCCCACGCCGCCAGCTCGGTACGCTGCTGAGCGTCCGGCTCAGGACCACCCACCGCAGCGACCACCGACCCGCCCACGGACGACACCAGCTTTGCTGCTTCTCCGAGCAGCTCACGCGCCACCCGGCGGCGCTCCAGGTCCACCACGACCACCGAGACCGGCCCGAGGCGTCCACCCGGGCCAGACGACGGCTCTACCGAGCGAGCATGCAGCACCCCTTCGGCCGCCCGGGATGCGTGACCGGCACCCCGCGCTCCGGCAGCGAATGCCGGGAGCCCCCACTCGCGCAGGAGCCGGACGGCCTCTGCCACCTGGTCGCCGACCGGGCCGTGCAGCACGACGCGGCGGCGGTCCACCGCCATGGACCGGACGGGACCGACCACCGTCGGGCTCCCCCGCGCTCCCCAGGGGCCCGGCCCGAGATCAGGCGCCCGCACCCGTTCGATGCGGTCGGCGGGTACGGCACGGCGACCGGCGGGCGGAACCTTGCACGGCTCGATCAGCCGCTCGGCGACCGACACCACGGCTGGCATCTCCACCTCGACGGTGCGCCAGCCGTCATCGAGCTCGCAGTGTGCCCTGATCGTCCGCCCTGCCACCTGCAGCCGGCGTGCCCCGCCGACGAACGGCAGGCCGAGCATCTCGGCCACCTGGGGCCCGACCTGGCCGGTGTCGGCATCGACGGAGTTCCGGCCGGCCAGCACGACGTCACCCGGACCGATCCGCTGCAGCACACCGGCCAGCGCTCGGCTGGTGGCCAGGGTGTCGGAACCGGCGAACGCCCCGTCACTCACCAGGATCCCCCGATCGGCACCCCAGGCGACCGACTCGCGCAGGATGTCCTCGGCGGCCGGCGGGCCGAGGGTGACGGCTATGCACCGACCACCGAACTGGCGGGCGAGCGCGACACCCTGGCTGACGGCGCGGCGGCAGTAGGCGTTCATCTCCAGCTCGACGCCGGAGCGGTCGAGCCTGCCGTCCTCACCGAGCACCGACTGCTCGGCGATGGGCACCTGCTTGATCAGGACCACCACGAGCACCGGCGATCTCCTCACTGGCCTTCCCCGGCGCGTGGTCATCGGGGATCCTCGGGGATCGTAGTGGTGACGGCGCGGCGGGCGGCCATGGGCCACCATGGCGGCATGCGCCTGCTGATCGCCACCTGCTCCGTCGCCTACGAAGGCCGCCTGACGGCCCGGCTCCCCGAAGCCAGACGGCTTGTCCTGATGAAGGCGGACGGGTCGGTGTCGATCCACGCCGACGGCGGGGCCTACAAGCCCCTCAATTGGATGAGTCCGCCGTGCACCGTGGAAACCAGCCCGGCGCGGTGGGTCGTCCGGAACCGGAGAGGGGAAGCGCTCACTATCGACCTGGTCGAGGTCCATGCTGACGTCGCCCACGACCTTGGGCCCGAGCCTGGCTTGGCCAAAGACGGTGTGGAGCTCGAGCTGCAGGCGTTGCTGGCCGCCTCTCCCGAGGCACTCGAACCGGGCCTTATGCTCGTCGCGCGCGAGCGCGAGACCGGCATCGGACCGGTCGACCTCCTGTGCTACGCAGCCGACGGGACATTCGTCGCGGTGGAAGTGAAACGGCGTGGTGACATCGACGGGGTCGAGCAGCTCACCCGCTACCTGTCCTTCCTCCGCCAAGACGGCCGGCTGCACCCGCTCCGGGGGATGCTGGTCGCCCAGAAGATCGCACCGCAGGCTCGCGTGCTCGCCGAGTCTCGGGGCATCGCCTGTGCCGAAGTCGACTACGACACGCTGCGCGGCCTCCAACCGACCACGCCCACCCTGTTCTGACGTGGTGCTGACGTGGTGCTGACGTGGTGCACGCCCCGCCGGGTAGGACACCGGCATGGGGCCGCACGCCGACACCGGAGCTCGGTGCCTACGGGTCGGAACCGAACGTGCCGATGATGAGACGACGAAGGAGATGAGCCGATGACACTGGGCGAGCGATGCGACGAGATCATGCGGCTGATCGACGACACCCTGACCGACTGTGAGCAGCGGGGGGAGAGCGCCGGCCGGTCACGGCCGGCTGGGCCGCCCCGCCAGCCCGGTCGGGCTGCACCTACCTCCGCCGCCGAGCCGACCCCGAGTCCCTGAGGACAGGACGCCGGCGCTGAGCTGGGTAGACGAGATCCTGATCGCCTGCGCTGCTCCGGGACCGGAGCGTCGACCGGAGCACGTTCAAGGCGCTACTTGCGCTCGACCTCGTCGAGGTCGTCGTCGCGCCAGTGGGAGAACCGCTCGCTGGGCAGGTGCAGGCCATGGGTCGGCTGCAGCGCCTCGACGAACGACCGGTCATGGCTCACTACCACGATGGTGCCCGCCCACCGGCTGAGCATGGAACCCACCGCGCCGATCGATGCCGGATCGAGGTTGTTGGTCGGCTCGTCGAGCACCAGCAGGTTCGCCGTTCCTGCAGCCAACATGGCCAGACCGAGCTTCGCCCGCTCTCCCCCGGACAACGATCCGGGCAGCTGATGGGCGGCGCCACCCGACAGACCGAACGACCCAAGCAAGGCCCGGCGCTGCGTCTCGGACTCGAGCGCCGCGTCGTCAATGTTCTCCAACGCCGTCTTCGTGAGATCGATCTGCTCGTGCTCCTGGGCGAAGTAGCCCACGGTGACGTTGGGCCCGAGCGACACCACCCCACCGGTCGGCCGCTGCACGCCGGCGAGGCAGCGCAGCAGGCTCGACTTGCCGGCGCCGTTACGGCCGACCACGGCGACCCGGTCGCCTCGGCCTACGGCAAGCTCCACCGACCGCAACACGTTCAAGGTGCCGTAGCGGACTCCGAGCCGCTCCACCCGCAGCGGCTCGTCACCCGAGCGGAGGGGGGCAGGCAGGATGAACCGGTGATCCTTCTCGCGTACGAGCACCTGGGTACGTCCCCCTTCGAGCCGCTCGACCCGCTTGTCGAGTGACTTGGCGATACGTGCGCGCCGGACGGTGCTGCCCCGCATCGAGTCGGCCAGGTCGCTGAGCCGCTTGATCTCGCGCCCCTCCAGCGTCACCGCTCGCTCGCGCTGCGCCTGATCGGCAGCAAGTTGCGCCCGGTAGCTGCTGTAGGTGCCCTTGAACTCCTGAAGGCGGTTGTCAGCCAGGTGGAGGACCTTGGTGATCGACCGGTCGAGCAGCTTCAGATCGTGGCTCACCAGGAGCAGTGCTCCTGGGAAACGGGCCAGCTCGTCCATGAGCCAGCGCTTGGCACCCACGTCGAGGTGGTTGGTGGGCTCGTCGAGGATCATGACGTCGGGCTGCTGGAACAACACCCTGATCAGGTCCACGCGACGACGTTGGCCGCCCGAGAGGCTCGACAGATCCTCGAGCAGGATGTCCTCGGGCAGCCCGAGACCACCGGCCATCCGCGCGATGGCGGACTCCGACTCGTACCCGCCGGTGATGCGGAAGCGCTCTTCCAGCTCCGAGAAGCGCTCGATGTTCTGCGGGCAAGGGTCGTCTGCCATAGCCCTGCGGGCGGCAGTCAGCTCGTCGTCGACGATGTCCAAGCGGCGAGCCGACAGGACGTGCGACAATCCGATGGGATCAATGCCAAGGCCGCCGGGAACCGGCACCTGAGGCAGGAACCCGACCTCCCCGCGGCATTCCATCCTCCCTGACACCCGCACGTTAGGCGTCGCCTGCCCCAGCAGCACGGACAGCAGGGTCGACTTGCCCGCCCCGTTACGCCCTACCAGCCCGGCCTTGTCGCCACGATTGACGAGGAGTGAAGCGTCCCGTGCGAGCACCCGTTGCCCGATCTCGACGGTGACGGCAGTTCCAGAGATCATCGGGAAGTCACCCCTGGCGCCGCGACGCGCCTCGTCTCGGTGCGCTCGCGGGAGCGGGACCCTGGCGCACCGGGCGGCGGCCGCGGGTGGGACCGCCCGACGTGCGGACGGGACGCTTGCCGGCACTCGGCCTGCTGGGTCTCCCCGAGGCATCGGCTGACTTATGCCTCTTGGAGGGCGCGAGCACCGGTCGATCGTGCCCTGGCTCTTCGACGGGCCCGCGCAGCACGTGCCCGGACACCGCCACATCTGGTGCCACGATCCCTGGGGGGTACCCGAGATCCCGCTGCAGCTTCTTGGCCGCGACATGCTTGTCTGGCGTGACGAGCGACACCACGAGCCCTTCCGCCCCAGCTCGGGCAGTGCGACCCGATCGATGCACGTAGTCCTTCGCGTCGGCCGGCAGGTCGAAGTGGACGACGGCGGCCACCCCGTCGACGTGGATGCCTCGAGCCGCCACGTCGGTGGCCACGAGC
The DNA here is from genome assembly GCA_021779775.1 of Actinomycetes bacterium. Taxonomy (GTDB): domain Bacteria; phylum Actinomycetota; class Acidimicrobiia; order Acidimicrobiales; family UBA8190; genus JAJYAB01. Next base: position 10,961 of record JAJYAB010000001.1, on the reverse strand, counting down.
GCCTCGACCCGGCCGTCGACGAACGACTTGAGGGCACGTTCGCGCTGGGCCTGAGACCGGTCGCCGTGGATCGCAGCTGCACTGACTCCCCGGGCCATGAGCTGGCGAGCCGTTCGATCGGTGGAATGGCGCGTCCGGCAGAAGACGATGGTAGGGCCAGAAGTGGCCGCCACCCGGGCGGTCATATCCGCTCGGTCGGCAGAATTGACCTTCCAGAAGCGGTGATCGGCACGCGACTCGTCCGTGGTGGGATCGGCCAGCTCGTGGCGAACCGAGTCCCGCTGGTACCGGCGCACGAGCACATCTACGTCTCCGTCGAGCGTGGCGGAGAAGAGCAGGGTCTGTCGACTGGAGGGCGTCAGGTCGAGCAGCCGACCGACAGCGGGCAGGAACCCCATGTCGGCCATGCGATCTGCCTCGTCGAGGACAACCAGCTCCACCTGGTCGAGCCGGGCATGGCCACCGTCGATCAGGTCCTGCAGGCGCCCAGGACAGGCGACCGCGATGTGCACGCCCCGGGCGAGCGCCCTGATCTGCGGCTGGTAGCCCACACCGCCATAGAAGGAGGCGACTCGGACGGCACCCGGGCCGTTCCCGCCGAGCGACGCGAGCTCGCTCGCCACCTGGGCGCACAGCTCGCGGGTCGGGGTCAAGATGAGCGCCCGGGGACGGCGCGCCAGCACCGGCGCGCCCTGGAGCCGAGCCACTGCAGCGATGCCGAACGCCAGGGTCTTGCCCGATCCGGTGGGCGCCTTGCCGGACACGTCACGGCCGGCCAGGGCGCTGGGCAAGGTGGCCACCTGCACAGGGAACGGCGCATAGATCGAGCGACGCGCCATAGCGGCGACCAGTTCGGGGGAGACGCCGAGCTCGGCGAAGGAGGGGGGCATGCGCAGACTTTCGTGCGAAGAGGGGAACCCAGTCGCAACGACGGCGCACCAGGACAGCTGCAGTGTACCCGGCAGTCAGGGCTCGGTGGCCATTACCTGATCGGCGACGATCCGGTCCACCACCTCGGGAACGGTGTCGAGGATCCAGTGCGATGTCCCGACGAGGATCTCCAGCCGGTACGGGCCGGTGACGTAGCGGGCGGTGCCCTCGGCCGCCGCTCGTCCCAGGAACCGGTCCTCGGTGCCCCATGCGTAGACGGTGGGCACCGTAACTGGCGGGACGTGCCGCATGGCGGCTACCGACAACGGCAGCGCCCGGTACCAGGCCAAGGCACCTGCCAATGCCGGCCGATCGGCGAGCAGGGCGGCGGTGGTCTCCATGCGATCTTCCGGCAGGCCGCTGCGCAGCAGGACAGCTCTGGCAAAGCGTCCGGAGCCAGCTCCGAGAGCACGCTCAGGCAGGCGCGGAACCTGCAGCGCAGCCATGTACCACGAGCGTAACCCTTGGGTGCTCGAGGCAAATGCCCGAAGGAGGGATGCCGGGTGCGGCATCGACAGGACCGTAAGGCTACGAAGTCGTTCCGGATGCCGGGCGCCCAGCTCCCACGCCACCACGCCACCCCAGTCGTGGCCCACCACGTGGAACCGCTCGATACCCGCCTGGTCGGCCATCGCCAACACGTCGGCCGCCAGCTCTCCGATCCGGTACGCGCGCCTGGACACTGGCCGTGCCCCCGGCGAGTACCCGCGTTGATCTGGAGCGAGCACCCGCAGACCTCGGGCGACGAGCATCGGAGCCACCAAATCCCATGATCGGCGCGTCTGCGGGAACCCGTGCAGCGCCACGACCGCTGGCCCGCCGACCGGCCCCTGGGCGGTCAGGTCGAACCGCAGACCCTGCCGGGTGAAGTGGTCCATAGGTGAACGCTATCGAAGGCCAGCCGGGCACCCGGGCAGGGTGGGACCGGGACCCGGTCGCCGCACCGGGATATCGCACCGGGATATCGCACCGGGATATCGTGGCACCGGTACCGCCGTCACCCGAGGAGGCAGGCACGCATGGCAGTAGTGGAGCCGAAGCGCACGAACCGGGATCAGGCTGTTCTGGCCTTCGAGATCGCCGTCTCGGTGGTGATCGGCGTGATGGTCGCCGGAGTGGTGGGGCCGATCCTCCTCGCCATCATCGTCGGCAAGATCTGGGGCCACTGACCCCCTCGACGACTCCCACGTCGATGCCGGCCGGGAGCGCCGCGTCGCTCGGTTCCATAAGTGGCTGACAGGAACGTTTCGTACTGTCCCCTCGTCACTGGACAAAGCGAGGTGGGCCATGGTGCTGGGGTAGGTATGGGGAGAGCTACGGCGGCGTTGGGGCCGCACCGCCGTCATGGCAGCGGGCTTGGCTGCAGGGGTCACGCTGGTGATGGCAGTCATCGGGGTGTCCGATGGTCTGACCGCTGCCCAGAACCGGGTGCTGTCACCCCTGTCGTCCGTCGGCACCGACATCATCGTCACCCGGACGGTAGGCGCCACGACGGCGACGTCGTCCGGTACGCCCACGAGCGCGTCGCCGGCTGCACCGGCAGGACCGGGCGGCGGCACAGGTGGGTTCTTCGGCGCAGGAGTGGCGGGGCGGGGCGAACCAGATCGCGCAGCTCAACGCCCGTGACCGGCAGGCATTGCTGCAAGCGAACTCCTCGATCATCACCGATCTGTCCATGCTGGGACCCGCCGGGACGCGGTTCACCTGCGACTTCCTGGTCCCGGGGACGCTCATCGCATTCCCTGAAGTGGCGACGTCGGACATCGCCAAGATGAAGGGCGTGGCATCAGCCGTGTCGGCATTGTCGCTCCAGGCAGTGCACGAGACGGGAACCGTCCCGACCTTGACCGATACGGTGCAAACTGGCGGACAATCGCTGAACGTCATATCGAAACCACCTCCGATGACGACTGCCGAGCGCCAGCAGGTGGCTGCCTGCTTGCAGGCCCAGGGGCTGTCGTTCGGTGGTGGCGGTGGCGCCCGTGGCACCCGCACGGCGCCCGGCGGAAACCCAACCCGCTTCAGCTCAGCCTACATATCCTGCCTGCCGGCTTCGTAGGCCGGCGTGGATACCTCCCACCCCGCGTCCGGGCTGATCACGAAGGCTCAATTGGCGAAGGGCACATGGTTCGGCACCACAGCGTCGACCGAGGTGCTCGTCGACACGGCCTACGCCAGCACGCAGCACATCACAGCAGGACAGATCCTCACGGTCGACTCGCAGCGCTTCACGGTGGCCGGCCTCGTCAATCCGACGTTGACAGGTGACACCGCCGACCTCTACTTCAGCCTGCCGACCCTGCAATCACTGGCCAACGACAGCGGACGGGTCAACGAGGTCCTGGTCAAGGTGACGAACGCCGCCAAGGTCGGCGACGTTGCGGCCGCCATCCGGCACGAGCTCCCCGGCGCACAGGTCCTCACGGCGAAGTCCCTAGCTGACCAGGTCAGCGGAAGCCTCTCGAACGCTCGTACGTTGTCGACCCACTCGGCGGGTCATTGGCCGTCATCGGGCTGCTGGCGGCATTCCTCGTCACGGCGCTTCTCACCTTGTCCAACATCGCCAAGCGGATGCGCGAGATCGGCACCCTCCGGGCCCTCGGCTGGTCACGAAGAAGGGTGATGCGCCAGATCATGGCGGAGACCTTGACTATCGGCATCGTGGGCGCCGTCGTCGGGGTAGCCGTCGGCTTTGCCGCCTGTGCGGTGATCGGGGCTGTGGGCCCGGGCTTGACCGCGACGACCTCAGGATTGGCCGTCGGTGCTTCAACGGCATCGAACCTGTTTCACCAGTCCATCACCGCCACCGTCCACCACGTCATCCATCTGCCAGCCCCGGTCAGCGCAGCTGCTATCGGCGTGGGTGTAGCCGCAGCGCTCGTGGGAGGGGCCATCGCCGGAGCCGCCGGCGGCTGGCGCGCCGCTCGACTCGCTCCGGCATCCGCCTTGCGCGACCTCGGCGGAGCGGCACGGACCGCCAGCACCCACTCCGGAGGAGACCACCCATGGAAGAACCGAACGAAACCGACCGTCAGGCCACCGCGCCAGGCGTCTTGTTCGAGCTGCGCGGCGTGGAGCGCCGCTACCAACGAGGCAGCGCCCCAGTGGTGGCGCTCCACGGCGTGAATCTCGACGTCCCCAGCGGAGACTTCCTTTCGATCGAAGGGCCGAGTGGCTCAGGCAAGAGCACCTTGTTACTCCTCCTCGGTGCGCTGGAGGTTCCTACCGCCGGTTCGATCTGCTTCGACGGACAGCGGCTCGACCGGGCGGGGGACGCCGCGCTCACTCGGATGCGGGCGGAGCGGATCGGGTTCGTGTTCCAGCAGTTCAACCTGGTCCCCACCCTCACGGCCGCTGACAACGTGGCCGTAGCCATGGTGGCGCTCGGCACCGCGCGGGCGGAGCGGCGCGAGCGGGCCAGATCGTTGCTCGAGCAGGTGGGCCTCGAGCACCGCACCGACCATCTCCCATCGCGCCTGTCCGGAGGCGAGCAGCAGCGGGTGGCCATCGCCCGAGCCCTGGCCAATCGGCCACAGGTCATCGTGGCCGACGAGCCGACAGGCAACCTCGACTCTGCCAACGCGGCGGAGATCATGCGTATCCTGAGCGAACTGCAGGACGACGAGCATCCCGTCACGATCGTGGTAGCCACCCACGACGAAGGCGTGGCAACACGCGCCCGGCGCCGAATCCGACTGCGCGACGGGACCATCGTGGACGATGTCGCGACAGGGACCTGACCCGGTCGCCAGGCGCTCCGCTCAGATATCTCGAAGCGCACCTCCGGGGGGTGCTGCACCCGGCACCGAACCTGAGGGGGTGACCGGCGGACGAAGCAGCGTCGCTCGGATCTGGGCGATGACCAGAGCGCCCGCGGTCTGGGCCTGGGATGTGGCGCCGTCGCCGTCGATGTCGGCATGTGGTCCGTCGATGGCCGCAAGCCAGGGCGACGGCTGGTTGGCCAGGCGTACGCCGGCTACCTTCCGGCTCCGTGCCCACGAGCAAGACAGGGTTCGCTCGGCCCGGGTGAGGGCGACGTAGAGGAGGCGGCGCTCTTCTTCGCTGTTGTCCGTATGTTCGAGAGGTACGAGGCCATCTTCCAGTCCGACGACGAAGACGTCCTCCCACTGCAGTCCCTTGGCCCGGTGGAACGTCGCCAATTCCACCCCGACCTGTGGCTGGCCGGGGTCTCCGCCGCGGGCTCGGGTCGTGGAGCTGAGCCAGTCGGGCAGGTAGCGGGCCTGGGAGCTCGGCAGCTCGGTCGCCCATTCGCGTACGAGCTCCACGAGCTGGCCGAGGCGCTCGGCGGCGTATCCGTGGACCGGGGCCGGTGGCAGCGAGAGGTCTTCACCGGCATCGGCAAGGGCCGCGCCACGGAGCTCCGCCAGGATGGCGGCGACGATCTCTTGGAGGTCGGCGAGGGTGGCGCTGGCCGACTGGTCTGCGCGCAGGGTACGTACCTCCCGGAGCGCTCTGCGGATCTCCGGCTCGTCGAGCAGGTTCCTGCCGGTGCGGACAGGGACACCGATAACGCGGAGCTGGCGCTCGACCACCTCAAGTGTGCGATGGGTGCGGGCGAGCACGGCGATCCGTGACAGGCCGGTTCCCTTGGCCCGGAGCTGCCGGATACGCCAGACGACGGCCCGGGCTTCTGCGTCCTCGTCGTCGTAGACGTCGAGACGGACACTGCCGGGGGTACCAGCCCCCACGGGTGTCGGCGCGGTCTTGTCGAGAAGGCTGTGGGCTGCCACGACGATCGACCGAGCCGATCGGTAGTTGGTGTGCAGCTCCAGGAGAGCGGCGTTCGGGAAGATTCTCAGGAACCCCTCTAGGTACCGGGGGTCGGCGCCGTTCCACTGGTAGATCGTCTGGTCGGCGTCCCCCACCATGCAGAGATCGTCTCCGTCGCCGAGGAGCGCCCGAAGGACCCGCCATTGCGCCCGGCTGAGATCTTGCGCTTCGTCAACACAGAAGTGGCGGAACCTCCAGCGGATCGGTTCGGCGAAGGCAGGGTGCTCGAACGCTCCGAGGAGCTCGGGCAGCAGGTCGTCGAGCTCCATCACCCGGCGACGCTGCTTGTACCGCTCGTAATGGGCCAGCGCAGCGGCGACGGCCTCGGCGGGCGCTCCGACGTGCCGGCGGCTTCGATGGACTGCGTCGACGTAGGCAGCGGCGGTGATGGCTCGTGGCCTCGCCCACTCGAGCTCTCGACGCACAACCCCCGCGCAAAGCGTGATGGCCCCGTCCGAAAGGGCTTCCTCCATCAGGCGGATCGGGTTCTGCGTCAGCACCCGGCGAGGCACGTCGTGGTCGGCCCAGAAGCGCTCCAGGAGCGTTCGGGCCATGGAATGGAGCGTGCTGCACCACGCTCCTTCGACGTCAAGCCGCCTCAGCCGCGAAGTGAGCTCCCCGGCGGCTCTGCGGGTGAAGGTGAGCACCATGGTCCGGCGCGCTTCTGCGGTTCCCGTGAGGACCCGGTAAGCAACCCGGTCCGTGAGCACGCGTGTCTTTCCAGACCCTGGGCCGGCAACGACGGCCAGAGGACCGGGCGGGTGCACCACACACGCCCGCTGCGCCTCGTCGAGACCTCGCAGGACGTGGCCCGCCGGGGCAAGGACTTCCAGAGCCATGTCGTCGCACGGTACCGACACGATGTACCGGTGAGGGGGACCCCACGGCTCGGACGCCCAGCAGCGGTCACCGTGGTGCCGACATTGGGCCAACACCCCAGTCCTGCCTGCGCGAGCGCCAGGGTTGGCTCGTCACACCCTCGCCATGTTGGCAAACCGGGTGTAGTGGTCGACAAAGGCCAGCTGGGTGACACCCACCGGCCCATTTCGGTGCTTGGCGATGATGATCTCGGCCGTTCCCCGCTCCGTGGACTCAGGGTGGTAGATCTCGTCGCGGTAGATGAAGAGCACGACGTCGGCATCCTGCTCGATGGCCCCGGACTCACGGAGGTCTGCCAGGACCGGACGCTTGTCCTGACGCATCTCGAGGTTGCGCGACAGCTGCGACAAGGCGATGACCGGGACGTTCAGCTCGCGAGCCCGGATCTTCAGGCCGCGGCTGATCTCCGAGATCTCGACCTGCCGGTTCTCGGGACGTCCCCTGCCGTGCCCGCTCATCAGCTGGAGATAGTCGACCACCACCAGCCCGAGGCCCTCGCGGGCCATGAGGCGCCGGGCCTTCGCCCGGATGTCCATGACAGTGATGTTGGGATTGTCGTCGATGAAGATGGGCGCATCCCCTAAGCGGCCGATGGCGTCCGAGATCTTCGGCCAGTCGGACTCGAGGAGGCGCCCGTTGCGCATCCGCGTCGCATCGATGCGGGCTTCGGAGCACAGCATGCGCGAGGTCAGCTCGAGATGGCTCATCTCGAGCGAGAAGAGCAGGACGGGCTTCCGGCTCTTCATCGCCGCGTGGTTGACGATGCCAAGGGCGAAGCTCGTCTTGCCCATGGCAGGCCGGGCACCCACCACCACCAGGTTCGATGGTTGCAGCCCTGCCAGCTTTTCGTCGAGGTCGGTGTACCCAGTCGGAACCCCGGTGATGGTGTCACCGCGCTCGTAGAGGTGCTCGAGGTGGTCGAGGCTCTGGGCCAGGAGGTCCCGCAGCGGGGACATCGTGTCGACCACCCGCCGCTGGGCAACCTCGAACACCAAGGTCTCCGCACGGTCGACCACTGCGGTGACGTCTTCGGGCACCGTGTAGCCCATCTCCGCGATCTCTCCGGCTACTGCCACCAGGCGCCGGAGCAGCGCATGCTCCTCAACGATGCGGGCGTAGTGCGCTGCGTTGGCTGTCGAAGGCGTATTGACCTGCAGCGATATCAACATCGACGCTTCACCGACGGCATCGAGCACGCCGCTGCGGCGCAGCTCGTCGGCCACCGTCACCGGATCGGCCGGCTCCCCCTTCGTGTACAGCGAGGTGATCGCACCGAACACGTGGGCATGCGCCGGCTTGTAGAAGTCGTCGGCGGTGCAGCACTCGACGGCAGCGGCGATGGCATCGCGCGACAAGAGCATGGCGCCGAGCACGGACTCCTCTGCGTCGAGATCGTGGGGAGGAACCCTTCCTCCCACGGACTGCGGCCGGGGAGGCGAGTCGTTCAATGCCTGAGTCATGGTACTCCCACCCTCACCCGCTTGCCCTGGGGAGCGCTAGAGGAGCAACCTGGGTATTGCCCGTGGACGGCCCTGTGGATGACCACGCGCAGGGCCCGGAGCACCGCGATGATCGGAGCACCGCGATGATCGCTCCCAACTTCACGTCGGCACAGGTCGGCACGTAGCAACGGTAGACGGCCGCTGTGTCGGTGACGGGGGATCCGCCGGCCCCCAAGCTCAGGAGGCGATGACCTCGACCATCACCTCGGTGGCCACGTCGGTGTGGAGCTTTACCGGCACCGGATGGGTGCCCAACGCCTTGATCGGCTCGTCCAAGACGATCCGGCGGCGCTCGACCGTGGCACCGAACTGCTCCTCGAGCGCCTGGGCGATGTCGGCGGTGGTGACCGATCCGAAGAGCTTGCCCTCCATGCCGGCCCGGGCGGTGATGGCCAAGGTGCGGCCGGCGATGACTGTGGCCACCGATTCGGCCGCTTCCCGGTCCTTGGCATCTCGCAGGTCACGGGCCCGCCGCATGGCCTGTGCCTGGGTCGCTATCCCAGGTGAAGCCTCGACTGCCTGACCGGTCGGCAACAGGTAATTCCGGGCGAAGCCGCGGGCCACCTCGACGAGATCACCGCGCTTGCCCACACCCTGCACCTCGTTGCGCAGCAGGACCCGCATCAGGACCCGCCACCTTCGATGTCCGAGGTGCCGGCTGGCTCCAGCGCGCCGGCGAAGCCGTCAGCCGGCGACGGTGCAACGGCATCGGGTGGCGGAGCCGACTCGCGAGTCTCTTCGCGGCGAGGACCTCGATCCCCGCCCCGATCCCCGCCTCGGCCACCGCCTCGGCCACCGCCTCGGCCACCGGAACGCTCGGTCACCGTTCGCTGGGTGTAGGGCAGCAGGGCCAGCTCACGCGCTGTCTTGATGGCCAGGGCGATCATGCTCTGGTGCTGGGCGCAGTTCCCGGTGACGCGGCGCGCCCGGATCTTTCCCCGATCGCTCACGTACTTGCGGAGGAAGCCGACGTCTTTGTAGTCGACCCACTCCATCTTGTCGCGACACGGCGCGCAGGGCTTCTTCTTCGTCCTGCGCGCCGCATCCTTGGGGCTGCGCCTGCTCGTCTGTCGCTCAGTGTTGCGCGCCATGGCTCAGAAAGGCTCCTCGTCGTAGCCGTACCCCGCGGACTGGTCGGCCGTCGGTCGCGCCGGGACCGGGGTGGGGGGGGATGCCGCAGCGTCGGTCGGACCGCGCCGCTCGTTCTTCGTCACCTGGGCGGTGGCCCAACGCAGGCTTGGCCCGATCTCATCGGCCACCACCTCGATCTTCGACCGCTTGTCGCCGTCGGCGTTCTCCCACGAACGCTGGTCCAGCCGGCCGGTGACCATGACACGCGCTCCTCGGACGAGGCTCTCCGCCGCGTTCTCCGCCATCTCTCGCCAACAGACCACATCGAAGAACGACGTCGCCTCTTCCCACTCCTGGGTCTGGCGGTTCTGCCAGCGGCGATTGACAGCCAAGCCGAACGTCGCCGTCGCCTGGCCGCTCGAGGTGAAGCGAAGCTCTGGGTCCCGCGTGATGTTGCCCACCAGGGTCACGGTGTTGCCAGTGGTCATGGTTGCTCCTCCTCAGTCAGCGGCGGCCGGACTGGCGGTCGTCGCCGGTCCGGGAGCCCGCGCCTTCGTCCGTGAACGGCCGGCGACCTTGTCCGGCAAGCGGACGGTCGTATGGCGCAAGACCTCGTCGGCCAGGGTCAAGAACCGGTCGAGCTCTGCGGAAGCAGCCGGCTCCGCGGCAAACTCGGCAACCACGTAATAGCCCTCACGCTTCTTACGCATCTCGTAGGCGAACGCCCGCTTCCCCCACCGGTCGACGGCACCGGGGGCGCCACCATTGGTCTTCACCACGTCGAGCGCCTTGGTGAGCACGGCGTTGACCGCGGTGTCCTCCGCCTCGGCGTCGAAGATGATCATCGTCTCGTAAGGCCGCACTGGCGGCTCACCTCCCTCCGGACCCGGTCACACCGGGGCCCCGCAGGCGCGGAGCAGGGTTTACTCGTCTGGCGGCGATGCAGTGACCGCACGCGATGCCGCCATGGTAGCCGACCCCCGCTCGTGGGCGCCCGGGCGGCAGGACCGACCTCGCCGGGCTGTTCGATCAGCGAGCCGGGAGGTGGTATGTCTCGCCGTCCGACGGGAACGTGCCGGCACGGACGTCCGCCGCCCACGCGCCTACCGCCGCTACCGCGGTGCCGTGGAGATCTGCGTAGCGCCGGACGAATTTCGGGGCTCTGCCCTGGGTCAGCCCCAGTAGGTCGTGGAACACCAGGACCTGGCCGTCGCAGGACCCTCCCGCGCCGATGCCGATCGTCGGGATGTCGAGCACGTCGGTGACCCGGGCCGCCACCACGTCCGGCACACCTTCGAGGACGACGGCGAAGCACCCCGCGCCAGCGAGCGCCTTGGCATCGAGAAGAAGCGCCTCGGCTGCGGCTTGCTCCTTCGCCTGCACCTTGTAGCCGCCCATGGTGTGCACGGACTGCGGCGTCAGGCCGAGATGACCCATGACCGGGATCTCGGCACCCACCAGCGCCTCTACGACGGGGGCCCGCCGCGCTCCTCCCTCGAGCTTGACTGCCCCGGCTCCGGCTCGCACCAGCGCACCAGCGTTGCGAACGGCGTCCTCCGTGGACAGGTGGTAGCTCAGCCATGGCATGTCGGCAACGACAAGGGCCGACGGCCGGGACCGCGCCACCGCCCCGACGTGGTGGACCATGACGCCGACATCGACGTGCAGGGTGTCGTCATGACCCAGGACCACGTTGGCCAGCGAGTCCCCGACCAAGATGATGTCGACACCTGCAGCATCGGCGATCCGGGCACCAGGGGTGTCGTAGGCGGTCAACATGACGAGCGG
>JAJYAB010000116.1 GCA_021779775.1 Actinomycetes bacterium | reverse complement strand
CGATCTCCGGTTCGGATTGTCGGAAGCGGTGGGTTTCGTGTCGACCGGGGGAGGGGCATCGCTCGAGCTGCTGGAGCATGGCGACCTCCCCGGCCTGCGCGCCCTGCGCCGGGCGCCGAACGCTCCGGGCGTGCCGGGCACGCGCCGATGACCGGCGCGCGCCGCCGGCCACTGGTCAGCGGCAACTGGAAGATGCACCACGATCACCTGGCGGCGATCCGGACCATGGCAGATCTTGGCCTTCGGCTCGACGCAGAGGACGCCGCCCGGGTAGACGTGTCGGTCCATCCCCCCTTCACCGACCTCCGATCGGCGCAGACCGTCATGGAAGACCGGTCAGTTCCCGTGTTCCTCGGAGCACAGCACTGCCATCACCGCGACGAAGGGGCGTTCACCGGCGAGATCGCCCCCCCGATGCTCGCTCGCCTCGGCGTGTCGTACGTCATCGTCGGCCACTCCGAGCGCCGGCAGCACTTCGGTCAGAGCGACGAAGACGTGGCCCGCACGCTCCGCGCCGTGCAGCGCCATGGCATGACCCCGATCATCTGCGTCGGCGAGACCGGGGAAGAGCGCGAGCAGGGCGCCACCGAAGAGCGTCTCACCGCCCAGGTGACCGCGTCGCTCGGATCGGCCGGTGGGCTCACGGCATCGGCCATCGTGGTGGCCTACGAGCCGATCTGGGCGATCGGCACCGGTAAGACAGCCACTGCCGCCGACGCCCAGCAGGCCTGTGCCCACATCCGGGCGGTGGCTGCCGGCTGCATCGGGCAGGAGGCGGCGGATCAGATGCGGGTGCAGTACGGAGGTTCGGTGAAGCCGGAGAGCACCTCCGAGCTGTTGGCCTGCCCGGACGTGGACGGCGTCTTAGTGGGGGGCGCCAGCCTCGACGCCGCCTCGTTCGCCGACATCGTGCATGCGGCCGCTTCTGGAGCACCCCGGCGCTGATCCGTCGGCGCGAGGCCTGGCCTGGGGGCGGTTTGCTAGCGTGGCTGGTTCCGAAAGATCCCAGGAGGATCCCCGCGTGCTGACTGCAGTCGTCTTGGTCGTCGACATCATCGCCGCGCTGATGCTCGTGTTCCTGGTCCTGCTCCACTCCGGCAAGGGAGGGGGCCTCTCGGACATGTTCGGCGGGTCCGTCGGCCAGACGGCGGCCGGCTCGACGGTGGTGGAGAAGAACCTCGACCGCATCACCGTCACCGTTGCCGTGGTGTTCGCCTTCTGCACCGTGATCTTGAGCCTCCGCGTCGGGTGACACGACGGGTGGCGTGGCCCAGTCCTCGCTCCGGCTCGCGCCGGGCGAGGTACGGAGGGTCCGCCGTGCTGCTGCTGGCAGCCCTGGGAGCAGCCACCGGAGCAGCCGCCACCACCGCCGCTTCCCGAGGATCGTCTGGCCTCCCGGATCGAGCGCTCGTGATCGGTGGCGGAGGAACCGCGACCATTGACGTGCCGAGCGTGCCGACGAACCTCAACCCCCACGTCGCGATGGTGGATCATGCAGCCTCCACCATGGTAGGGGACGCCATCTGGCCGCGGGTCTTCGAGATCGGTCCCGACCTGGTGCCGCAGCTCGACACAGACGTCATCACCAGCGCGGAGCTCGTCGGAGTGAGCCCGCAGACCGTCGAGTACCAGATCAATCCCGCGGCGGTCTGGTCGGACGGGGTGCCGGTCACGGCGAACGACTTCATCTACGCCTGGCACGCGCAGTCGGGCACCGGTGTCGACGTCACCGGTGCGCCGGACCAGGTGGTGTCGACACTGGGCTACCGCGACATTGCCTCGGTGACCGGCAGTAACCAGGGCAAGACCGTGCAGGTCGTGTTCCGGACGCCGTACGCCGACTGGGCAGCGTTGTTCGGCAACCTCCTGCCGGCCCACGTAGCGGTGCACGCCGGGTGGAACACCGGGTTCGCCACGTCCAATCCGGCCGTGTTGGTGTCGGCGGGCCCGTGGATCGTGCAGTCGTTCGTCCCCGGCCAGCGAATCGTGCTGGTCAGGAACCCCAGATGGTGGGGGACACCTCCGCACCTGGCATCCATCGTGCTGCAGGCCGTTCCCGACATGACCGTCCAGACGGCAGACCTGACGGCAGGCCGCGCCCAGGTCGTGCAGCTGCCAGGCTTCGACCAGCGCACCCTGGCCGCCGTGTCGTCCTCGCCGCAGCTGACGAGCGATGCCAACGTGGGCACGACGCTGCTCCAGTTGGTGCTGAACGCCCGCCACCCCCTGCTCGCCCAGATCGCGGCACGCCAGGGGATCGCCGATCTGATCGACCGCCAGACCCTGGTGGCCGAAGACGTGAAGCCACTGGAGCCCTGGGTCGGCATGCTGGGCAACCACCTCTTCTCCAACGCCCAGCCTGGGTACAGCGACAACGGATCGGCGTTCCACGGCGCCGACCTGGCGGTAGCGTCCCGGCTCCTCGCCGCCGCCGGCCTCGCGACAGGTCCGCACGGCACCTGGGAGAAGAGCGGATCGCCGATCACCATCGACCTGGTTTGGCCGTCGGACGATCCGTGGGCGGTGCGGGTCGGGCCAGCCATCGCCGGCTTACTGACCGCTGGCGGTTTCGATGTGCAGACCTCGACGGCGCCCCTGTCGGTGCTGCGATCGGAGATCCTGCCGTCCGGAGAATTCGATCTGGCGGTCATGCCGGTGCCGGGCACGGCGTTCGCCAGCCAGCTCGCCCCGTACTTCTCGACGAGCCAGACGTCGTCGGGCCAGGCCGGCACCGTGGACTGGTCGGGGCTGTCCGATCCGCGCGTCGACGCTCTGTTCGCCCAGGCATCGCAGGAGCTCAACCCGGTGCACGCCCAGGCCGACTACCAGCACCTCGACCAGCTGCTGTGGGCCGACATGGTGTCACTGCCACTGTTCGCCGAGCCCACCCTCATCGCATCGTCCGTCGACCTGGCCGGCGTGCAGGAGGACTCGGGCGGATCGGGCACGCTGTGGCACTCTGCCACCTGGGGCTTCCTCGTGCCGGGGCCGCAGGTCGCGCCCGGGGCGGCGCCGATCACGGCTGGAGCCCTGCCGGCACCGGCGGGCCCGCAGCGCATGCCTCCGATCGCTGAACGCCACGGTGTCCATCCGGCTGGTCCAGCTCCGGGAAGCCGGGGGAGCCCGCGCTAGAGTGCTGCGGGTGGTCGGGCCGTTCCTGTGCCCGGGGCACACTCGTCGGAGTGGCGGAATAGGCAGACGCGCTAGCTTGAGGGGCTAGTGCCCGAAAGGGCGTAGGGGTTCAAGTCCCCTCTCCGACACCGAACAAGCCTTCGGTCAGGTGATGACGCTACGGCCGTGTGGAGGACCTGAACTAACAGGGCCAGGACGGCAATCAGCTCTCGGCGTCGTCTTGGACCTCGGCCTTGACTGAGGGGAACTGTTCACGGATGCGACGAACCACCGACTGCGCTGCGGCATAGGCCGCGCCGCTAACCAGTCCGCTTGCTGCGTTGTCTTTAAGCCAGAACACGATCTGGACCAGCTCTCGCTCGATCCCACCAGCTCGCTTCTCCAGCGGACCCTCCCATGAGACCTCGAACCCCTCGTCGAGGAAGAACTGGGCCATTTGGCTCGCACGAGCGGCTGGGATTTCCATCGTTACCTTCGTCACGGAATTGCCTTCCTCGTCAGCACTCGCTCATGTCATCAGTGGGGCGAGTTCGAGCCTGGCGACGTGGCGGGGCCGTACGACACTGAAGTGCCGACGATCCAGGGTTGCCAGCTCCACGATCCCGAGCCGTTCCGCCAAGGCGACGAGGCAGGCGTCGGTGGCGCCGAGGGGCAGGTCCGCGTACTGCTCGACCAGATCGGCGCTGCGATCCAGGTCAGCCACGGTGAGGTCGGCCAGGGCCAAGAACCCGGTAGCGAACGAACGGAGGAACTCTGCTTCTACCGCGGCGGTGGCGTCACGAGCCAGGAGATAGGACACCTCAGCTATGACCAAGCCCGGGACGAGGCGAGGTGGGCGGGCCGCGGCGAGCGCGGCGACGGATGCCGCGTGGTGGGCATCCTTTCGGTTGGCGGCGGCCACCAGGGGGCCGGTGTCCACCAGGATCATCGACCGTTGGGGAACTCCGCCCTCAGAATCTCACTGGACCTTTCCGCCAAGTCCGCGGGTCCGTCGAAGCTGCCAAAGAACGCCGGGAGTGCTTCGCCCGTCCCGTCGCCGTCGTTGTCGCCGTTGGCAACGACCGCGACGTGGACGCGTTGTCCCGGCTGGATGCCGTGGCGGCGAAACTCGCCCGCCAGCTCGGCGTCGTCGCCAGGAACGGTCAGGTCCCATTCGTATGCGGCGTCAGACGTGCTCATGGCTCCAATCGTAGGCCCTGCTGGGTCCCCTGGCAGTAGCTGAGCCGGGCGAGGTGGCAATTGTCGGGCGGAGGCTGCCCCCTGCGTACCGCGCCAAAGCGCCCTGGCCGGCAGCCGGCGCCGGACCGAAACACGATCAGGCGGTCCGTCGAAGCTCTGACCAGCCACGTTCCATCACAACAGGGCGTGGACCTCAGTTGCCAGTCGGCCCTCCGACACTCGCTTTCGCCCACGGGCTTGCCGCTTCGCCGCCTGGGCCATGGCCTGGCCGGCGTCGTCGGTCGATGAGGCGGCGGCCTCCAGCGCGTCGAGGGTGGTGTCGAGCTGGGGCCGAGGATGGCAGCGGCGAGCAGAGCTGCGACGGGTGGGCCGAGACGGCCGAGGACGAACCAGCCTGCGTGGGCCAGTAGGTGTCCGAGGTTGCGGAGCGCGGCCTGCGGGTGCAGGAGGAACCGGGCAAGTGGTCCGTGCAGGCTCGGCGTCGTGGGCAGCGCGGCGCCAAGGAGATGGGCAGCGTTCGGTGAAGGGGTCACGGTCGAAGTCCTTTCGCCCGGGGTTGGCCGAGAGGGAAGCTGGTTGGCCGGTCGAGCACCGTCCGCCATAAGAACAAGGGGTTCGAGCCCGTTTTTGACTGATTTGTCGCGGATATGAGACAGCGGGAGTACGCTCGGTCGCGTGAGCAGCCAGTTCGCGATGGAGCGGGACACGGCACTGCTGGCCGAGCAGGCCGGCGAAGCCACCAACGCCATGGTCCGTTGGGGCCTCGCCGCGCAGGCGGCCGGCGACGCGCTCGAACGCCTGCAGGCCCTCGCCGCAGCCCGCCGCCAAGCCGAGCTGGCCTTCCACCAAGCCGTGTGGTCGGCGGTGTGGGCGCGACCGGAGCGCCACCCCTGGCGCGAGATTGCTCCGCTGGTCGGTATCCCCTGGCAGACGCTCTACCGCCGATACCGCCAGCCGCCGGAGCGGCTGCCTCGCTCGCGTGTCTCCGTGGACGAGCATGGCAGCGTGGGCCAGACGACCCGGTACGACGGCTGACGGATGGCGCCGTCGATCACCCCGCAAGCAGCGTCCGTGTCGCACCCGTCTCGTACGCTGGTCGGGATGCGCCGTCCATCGTGGCCCCGATTCGCGGAGTCGAGCCCCGTATGACCGAGCAGGGCTTCGTGGACGACTTTCTCGCCGATCGCGACCCTCGTCAGTGGTCGACGCCCAAGGGTGCTCCCGCCGATCTCGCCCCGGGGGTGTTCTTCCTCGGAGCCGGCGACCACGCGCTCGAAGTCGCCTTTGCCACCAGCCGGCACCGCCCGAAGGCTGACGACGTCCGCACGCTGTGGCGGCTCCGGCAGGGGAGGCGTCCGAGCCCTCTGTTGTTGATCGTCGGGTACGAGGGTCCCGAAGGACTCCGCCTCACCGTGTGCGGACCCGTGGGCGAGAACCCGCCACTCGTGCCAGATCTCGAACCCTCCCAGGTGGAGCGACTGGCGGGCGCGGCCCTCGCCGAACCGAGCCGCCACGCGGCGGTACGGCTGCTGGTCTCGATGCTGCCCGAGGTCGGCTCCGACCTGCCCGGCTTGCGGAACAGCGGGCTGCTCGCCACCCAGGAGCTCTGCCATGGAGTTCCCGAGCGAGCGGACTGGGGGCAGGCGTGCACCCGAGGCAAGGCGGTGCTGTCGCTGCGAGGCCGGGCGCTCGTCGAGCAGCTCGGGTTCACCGTCGAGCCCCTGAGCGTCACCTCGTCCGTTCTCAAGGTTCGCGGTGCCAAGCGGGCAGTAGCCGTCTTTCTCGACGAGGGCGAAGCGTTCGAAGAT
>JAJYAB010000115.1 GCA_021779775.1 Actinomycetes bacterium | reverse complement strand
TAGTCGAACATGAAGCGCCGCCCCTCGGAGTTGCGCAGGACGCCGCCGTCGCCACGCACCCCTTCGGTGACGAGGAGCCCGCGGACCGACAGCGGCCACACCATGCCGGTGGGATGGAACTGCACGCACTCCATGTCGATGAGGTCGGCGCCGGCCCACAGGGCCATGGCGTGGCCGTCCCCGGTGGACTCCCACGAGTTGGAGGTGTACTGCCACGACTTGCCGACGCTGCCGGTGGCCAGCACGAAGGCCTTGGCGGTGAAGGTGACGAACTCGCCGGTCGGCCGCCAGTAGCCCACCGCGGCGCTCACCCGGCCGTCGCCGTCTTTCAGCAGGCGCAGGATCTTGCACTCCATGAAGACGTCGATGCCGAGGCTGACGGCACGCTGCTGCAACGTGCGGATCAGCTCCAGCCCGGTGCGGTCGCCGACGTGGGCGAGCCGAGCGTAGCGGTGGCCGCCGAAGTCTCGCTGCAGGATCCGGCCGTCTTTGGTCCGGTCGAACAGGGCGCCCCACCGCTCGAGCTCGTGGATCCGGTCGGGGGCTTCTTGGGCGTGGAGCTGGGCCATGCGCCAGTTGTTGAGCATCTTGCCACCGCGCATCGTGTCGCGGAAGTGGACCTGCCAGTTGTCCTCTGGCCACACGTTGCCCATCGCGGCGGCGGCCCCGCCTTCGGCCATGACGGTGTGGGCCTTGCCGAGCAGCGACTTGCAGACCAGTGCTGTGCGTAGGCCTCGCTGCTTGGCTTCGATGGCTGCCCGCAGGCCGGCGCCTCCGGCGCCGATGACGATGACGTCGTACTGGTGGTTCTCGAGCTCGGCCATGACGTTGTCCTCGGCTCAGAAGATCTTGGGGTCGGTGAAGACGCCGCTGGCCACCAGCCGGACGTAGCCGTCGGCCAGGGCGACCATGATGAGGCTGGCCCAGGCGAGCTGCATGTGCCTGGCGTTCAGGGGGGTGACGAGTGTCCACAGCCGATGGCGCACCGGGTGCTTCGAGAACTGGTCGACGTGCCCGCCGCACGCATGGCGGCAGTAGTGGCAGGACAGCGAGTACATCCACAGGAGCACCGCGTTGGCGGTCAGGACCAGCGAGCCGACGCTGGCCCCGATCCCGCCGTCGCCCGGCAGGCGGAACGACACCACGGCGTCTACCGTCAAGATGACGTTGAAGATCAGCGCGAGGTACCAGAAGTAGCGGTGAAGGTTCTGCAGGACGAGCGGGAAGCGGGTCTCTCCGGTGTAGCGGTCGTGGCCGTCGGCCACAGCGCAGGCCGGGGGCGACTGCCAGAACGACCGGTAGTACGCCTTGCGGTAGTAGTAGCAGGTGAGCCGGAACCCGCCCGGCACGATGAGGATCAGCAGCGCCGGCGACAGTGTCCACCAGTGGAGGGTGAGCCCGCCCCCCCCGCCCTGGGTGCAGGTCTGTGTCAGGCAGGGCGAGTAGAACGGCGAGATCAGGTCGCGGTGCTGGCCTGCCCCGACGTAGAAGTTGCCGTTCTGGAACGCCGCCCAGGTGGAGTAGACGACGAAGGCCGTCAGCACGGAGAAGGTGACCCACTTCTCCGTGCCCCAGCCGCCGGGCCGCAGCGTGCGGGCACGAGGCCCCCCACGTGCCCCTCCCAACGCGACGGGGACCGGTTTGATCTCCTGCAGCGTGCTCACGCCTCTCTCACTCCTCCTCGGTTGCGACGAACCGCCTGGCGGACCGGATCATCCTTCCACCTGGTGACGGCTCGCGGCGAAACCGCCTCGTCGTCACGCGCGCGGCGAACGGCACAGGCCCTAGGCTCGGGGCCATGCGCCCCGCACCGCTCATCCCTGATCCACCCCCTGAGCTGCCGCAGACCTTGGGGGCGCTGCGACGCTCGGGCTGGACCTCGCTGCCCATCCACGAGGAGCTCCGGCGCAACACGGCCGCACGCATTGCTGCAGGGAGCCCCCTCGTCGAAGGTGTCCTCGGCTTCGAGGACACCGTGTTGCCGCAGTTGGAGAACGCCCTGTTGGCGGGGCACGACGTCATCCTCCTCGGGGAGCGTGGCCAGGCGAAGACGCGGCTGGTGCGCTCTCTGACCAGCCTGCTCGACGAATGGATGCCTGCTGTCGGCGGGTCCGAGCTGCGCGACGATCCGTACCGCCCGGTGTCCCGGACGGCCCGCGACCTGGTGGCCGAGCGGGGTGACGACACCCCGATCCGGTGGATCCATCGCGAGGCGCGGTTCGCGGAGAAGCTGGCCACTCCCGACACTTCCATCGCCGACCTCATCGGCGAGGTGGACCCGATCAAGGTGGCGGAGGGCCGGTACCTCTCCGACGAGCTGACGATCCACTACGGGTTGGTGCCCCGGGCCAACCGGGGCATCTTCGCGATCAACGAGCTGCCCGACCTGGCCGAGCGGATCCAGGTCGGCCTGCTGAACGTGCTGGAGGAGCGCGACGTCCAGATACGAGGGTTCAGCTTGCGCCTGCCCCTCGACATCGTGCTCGTGGCCACCGCCAACCCCGAGGACTACACGAACCGTGGGCGGATCATCACCCCCCTGAAGGACCGGTTCGGTGCACAGATCCGTACCCACTACCCGCTGGACGTCGACACCGAGCTGGCCGTCATCCGCCAGGAGGCCCGCCCGGCAGCCGACTTCGACGGCGTGCCGGGCGTGCAGATGCCGGACTTCATGGCCGAGGTGGTGGCGGAGCTCTCCCAATTGGCCCGCCAGAGCCCGCATGTGAACCAGCGGTCGGGGGTGTCGGTCCGCTTGAGCATCTCCAATTACGAGACGCTGGCGGCCAACGCCCTGCGGCGCGCCCTGCATCTGGGCGAGCCCGACGCCGTGCCTCGGGTGAGCGACCTGGCGGCCCTTGCCGCCTCGACGCAGGGAAAGGTGGAGATCGAGGCGCTCGAGGAAGGCCGCGAGGAGCGCATCCTGCAGGGCCTCGTCTCCGGGGCGGTGCTCTCGGTGTTCCGGCGCCGGTGCCCGGCCGACCAGCTGGGTGCCGTGGTCTCGGCCTTCGACGACGCCCGGGTCGTGCATGCCGGCGACGACCTGCCGACGGCGTCGTACCGGTCCGTGCTCGACGAAGTCCCGGCACTGCGGGGCCCGGTCGGCGCGCTCGCCGGCAGCGAAGATCCGGCGGTGCTGGCCAGCACCGTGGAATTCGTGCTCGAGGGGCTCCATCTTTCCAAGCGCCTCAACAAGGACGCCGCCGGGGCCAAGGCGACCTACCGGGCCCGATGACAACGCACGTCGGCGGCCCGTCGATGACCTGTTCCCGATGACCCGGCGATGGGACTACACGCGGTGGGACGGCACCCAGCGCGACGAGCTCGACGAGCTCGACGGGCTGTTCGCCGAGCTGTCGGACGACCTGCTCTACCACGGGGATCCAGACTCGGCGCTACGGCGGCTGCTCAACGCCGGGTTCGAACGTCCCGACGGCGAGCGGGTTCAGGGTCTGCGCGAGCTGATGGAGCGCCTGCGCCAGGCCCGCCAGCAGGAGCTCGATCGCGGCTCGCTGGCCGCTCCCTACCAGCAGATCCAGCAGGAGCTGCAGGAGGTGCTGGCAGAAGAGCGCGCCGGGCTCGACGCGCTCGCCCAAGAGGCCCGTGCCTCGGGCGACGAACGGCGGCGCCAGGTCACCGACGAGGTGGTCGCCGAGCGCAGCATGCAGTTGCAGATGCTGCCCGACGGCCTCGCCGGACAGGTCAACAGCCTGCAGCACTACGAGTTCACGTCGTCGGAGGCCCGCCAGCACTTCGAGGAGCTGGTCGATCGGCTCCGTCAGGAGATCGCCGGAAGCTTCTTCGACGACATGGCCCAGGCGCTGACCGATCCCGACCCGGAGCAGGTCGAGCGGACCCGGCAGATGTTCGACTCGCTGAACCGGATGCTCGAGCAGCGCCTGGTGGACGAGCCTCTCGACCCGACGTTCCAGCAGTTCATGGAGCGGTTCGGCGATTTCTTTCCGGGCAACCCGCAGGACCTCGACGAGCTTCTCCAGCAGCTGGCCGAGCAGATGGCCGCTGCCCAGGCGATGCTCGACTCGATGAGCCCCGAGCAACGTGCCCAGCTGCAGGCGCTGGCTCAAGCGCTGTTCGAAGATGTCGACCTGCGCTGGCAGATCGACCGCCTTGCCGGCAACCTGCGCCAGGCGGTGCCGGGAGCCGGCTGGGGCCGTCGCCATGGTTTCACCGGATCGGACCCCCTCGGGTTGGCCGATGCGGCTGCGGCAGCTCGCCGGCTCGGGCAGATGGACCAGCTGGAGCAGTTCCTCCGGTCGGCGTCGTCGCCCGGCGCGCTGGCAGAGGTGGATCTGGAGCAGGCGGCCGAGTACCTGGGTGACGACGGCGCCCGTTCCTTGCAGAGCTTGGCGCGCCTGGCCCGCCAGCTCCAGGAGGCTGGGCTGATCGAGCAGCGGGAGGGGCGGTTCGAGCTGACCACTGCCGGGATCCGGCGGATCGGCCAGCAGGCGTTGTCGGAGCTGTTCCGGCGCCTCACCAAAGACCGGCTCGGCGGCCACCGGACCGCGCTGATCGGCACCGGCCAGGAGCTCGAGGGATCGACCAAGCCCTACGAGTTCGGGGATCCGCTCACCATCGACATCGAGCGGACGGTGCACAACGCGGTACGGCGGAGGGGGGCGGGTACGCCCGTGCAGCTCCACCCCGACGACTTCGAGGTCGACCAGACCGAAGCGCTCCAACGCTCGTCGACGGTGCTGATGGTCGACCTGTCGCTCTCGATGCCCATGCGCGACAACTTCCTGGCCGCCAAGAAGGTGGCCATGGCCTTCCATGCGCTGATCTCCACGCGGTTCCCGCGCGACTATCTCGGGCTCGTCGGGTTCTCCGAGGTGGCACGCGAGATCCGCCCTGAGGACTTGCCGGAGGTGTCGTGGGACTTCGTCTACGGCACCAACATGCAGCATGGCCTGATGCTCAGCCGCCGGCTGCTGGCTCACCGGACCGGCACCAAGCAGATCGTCATGATCACCGATGGCGAGCCGACGGCCCATGTCATACCCGGCGGCGCCGCTGGTGACTACGACGTGTTCTTCAACTACCCGCCGGTGCCGGAGACGGTCCAGGCCACATTGGCCGAGGTGGCGCGCTGCACGAAGGCGGGGATCACGATCAACACCTTCATGCTCGACCCCGACCGGGGGCTCCAGGGCTTCGTGGAGAAGATGGCCCGTCTGAACCGCGGCCGGGCCTTCTACACGTCGCCAGAGAACCTCGGCGACTTCGTGCTCGTGGACTTCCTGGAGCACCGCCGCTCGGCGAGCCGCAGCCACCGTCGCGGCGCCTGATCGCCACTCTCCGCACTGCTTTAGACCCCGCCTGCCGCTAATCGTGGGATCATGAGCCCGACAAGAGCGATTTCCCCTTGCACCCTGTCGGATCGTGGAGGAAGATGACACCAGTGTAATTACACTGGTGCCACGGGTACACCGGTGTCACGGGTACCCCGGTGCCACGGACACACCGATGCCACGGACACACCGATGCCACGGACACACCGATGCCACGGAGTGGTGAGGGGAGGCGGACCGATGGATGTTGGCTCGTTGTTGTACGGCCGCCAGTTGCTGTACAGCCGTCAAGAGCGCGACTGGCAGGACAAGGCGAACTGCATGGGGGTCGATCCCGATCTGTTCTTTCCCGAGCGTGGCGCCTCGACTCGAGAAGCGAAAGAGGTGTGCCGGGGTTGCGTCGTGCGCGAAGACTGCCTCGAGTTCGCGTTGGCCAACGGAGAGAAGTTCGGCATCTGGGGTGGGCTGTCGGAGCGCGAGCGGCGCCGCATGCGCCGTGCACGCGCCATGGGCTGCCCGACCGCGTCTGCCTCCTGACGCCTAGGAGCGTCCGGCGAGGCGCCGCTCGACGGTGCGTTCCGGATCCAGGTCGAGCTCTGCCCATCGCTCCGGTGGCTCAGCGGCGAGGACGGCCGCCGGCAGCAGCCCGACCAGCTCGGCAGCGTCGACGGAGGCCCCGTGCTGTCGTGCCATGGCGGCGACTGCGTCGTGTACGGCCCCCGGCCCGGTGATCTGCGGAGCGGTCAGGTTGCACGACACCTGCAGCCGGCCGCCGACGTCGAGCCCGAGCGCCCGTACTGTCGGGCCGCGGATCGCCGCTGCGACACACCGGGCGAGCGCCAGGTCGG
>JAJYAB010000114.1 GCA_021779775.1 Actinomycetes bacterium | reverse complement strand
TCTACCAGTTCGACATCGACACCACCGCGGTGGCGGAGGTGTGGCGCCGCGGCAGCGTCGTCGAGTCCTGGCTGTTGGACCTGACCGCCACCGCCCTGTTCGACTCGCCGGATCTCGCCGAGTTCGCCGGGCGGGTGTCGGACTCGGGTGAAGGGCGGTGGACGTCGATCGCGGCGATCGACGAAGGGGTCCCTGCTCCGGTGCTCACCACCGCGCTCTATTCCCGGTTCGCGTCTCGGGGCCTCGACGACTTCGCCGGCAAGGTCCTGTCGGCCATGCGCAAAGGCTTCGGCGGCCACGACGAGAAGAAGGCCTGAGATGCCCCCAACGACGAAGCCGTCGAAACCGACCGAGACCGCCAAGCCGGTCGTCGTGCTGTTCGACCCCGCCCACTGGCTCCGCTCCCGCCGGGGAGCGGCCGTTGCCCGGTGGCACCACGGCGCCACCGCCGAGCCGCTCGAACCACCGCCGGGTCGGACCCGCCGCCGTGGCCATCGAGCCGAGGCGCAGCGCGCCGCGGGCGACCGCGCGCGAGGCGCCGGGCGGTGCTCCGTCGACCAGGTCGTTCCACAGCAGGGACCATCCACCGGCGAGCGCCCACCCGATGCCGGGAGCGGTCAGGATCCGGGTGGCGCCGGCCACTGCCTTGGGGTGGGCAACCAGGGCTCGGTGTGCCGCTGCGCCCACCGCCTCGTACGGGAGGTGCCGATCCGCCAACGCGGCGCAGTAGCGGTCGGCGGCATGGGCCGGGCCTGCCAGCACCGCCTGCGCGGCGGCGCGGCCGCTGGCCATGGCGTGAGCGATGCCCTCGCCCTGCAGAGGGTTCACGAGGCCGGCGGCATCACCGACCAGTAGCACGTTGCCGGCCGCCGGCATAGTGCCGATCATCCCCATCTTCAACCAACCTCCGAGCAGCCGTGCCGGTCGGCACGCTCCGCCCGCGGGCAGCAGGCCGATCCGCTTCGAGTGGGCCACGAAGGGCGCCACCTGCCGGGTGGCCTCGGCGCCGCCCCGCCTGTTGCCCAGCGTTCCGATGCCGACACCCACGTTGGTCCGGCCGGCCGGACCGGGGAACACCCATCCGTACCCCGGCAACGGCTGCCGTGGGACCGGCTCCCACCAGGCGATGGCCGGCAGGTCGACGACGTCGTCGGTGTACCAGCGCACGGCGAAACCCCACAGCACCCGGTCCGGTTCCACCAGCCCGGCCACCTCGGCGACGCGGCTGGTGGCGCCGTCGGCCCCGATCACCACGTCGGCCATCACGTCGCGGTCACGGATGGTGCCGCTGCACCGGAAACCGCCCAGGCGGCCGCCGTCCCCCAAGGGCTCCTGCGCCCGCCCGGTGACGGCCTCGGCACCGGCCTGCAGGGCGGCGGCACGCAGCGCGGCGTCGAACACGGTCCGGGTCACGGCGCGTGCCCTTCCCGGGTAGGTCGTGCCGGGGACGGACGGCAGCCGCACCCGGCGACCGGTCGGGCCCACCACCACCATGTCGCCCACGTCGAGGCCGGGCGGTTCGGGGATGCCGAGGTCGGCCAGCACCTGCAGGCCCCGCGGCCCGATCAGGTCGCCGCAGGCCTTGTCGCGCGGGAACACTGCACGGTCGACGATCGCCACCCGCGCACCGCCGCGGGCCAGGGTGAGCGCGGCGATGCTGCCAGCCGGGCCGGCGCCCACCACCATCACGTCGAAACGATCGGCACTACTGACCATCGGCCTCCTCGTCGTCGCCGGCCGTGGCGGCCTACGGTGAACCTGATCCCACTCCGGAGGCGACATGGCGACAAGCGTGACCGACGATCCGAACCGCTTCGCCCGCGGGCTGTTCGCCCGACTGCCGAATCGCTACGACAGCCTGGCCGAGCTGCTGTCCATGGGGCAGAACGGGCGGTGGCGGCGGGCCATGGTCGACCGGATCGTGGCCGGGCTCCCACGTGACGCCCCCGCGGCGGCCGGTGCCACCGGCCGGCCGGCGACTTCCCGACCGCCGCGCATCCTCGACGTGGCCTCGGGCACCGCCGGCGTGGCCCTGCAACTGGCCGACCGGGTGGGCGCCGACGTCGTCGGCGTGGACCTCAGCATGGACATGTTGCGCCAGGGCTCCAGCAACGTCGCCGATGCCGACCCGGGAGGCGCCCGGGTGGGGCTGGTCGCCGGGCGTGCCGAGCAGCTGCCGTTCGCCGACGGCACCTTCGACGGGCTGACGTTCACCTACCTGCTGCGCTACGTGGCTGACGTCGATGCCACCATGGCGGAGCTGGCCCGGGTGCTGCGCCCCGGCGCACCGGTGGCCAGCCTCGATTTCATGCTCCCCCCCACCCGGTTCTGGCGGGCCTGGTGGTGGGGCTACACCCGCCTGGTCCTCCCCGTCGCCGGCTGGGCCACTGGCGGGCGGCCGTGGTTCCGGGTGGGGCGCTTCCTCGGCCCGAACATCTCCGGGCACTACCGCCGGCACCCGGTCGACGCCATCGTCACCGCCTGGCGCAGTGCCGGCCTGCAGGACGTCGGCGTCTGGACCATGAGCCTCGGTGGCGGGCTCGTCATGTGGGGACACCGGTCCGGTGGATGAGCAGGTGACTCTGCGCCCCGCCTTCTACGCCGCTGGCGACAGGGGCTGGCGGCAGTGGTGGACGCTCCTCCACCCGCCCTACACGGCGTGGCACCTGGGGTACGTGGTCATCGGAGCGTCGCTGGCGCCCCATGTGGCGCTGACCCCGCTGCTCGCCGCCGTCGGCGCCTTTCTGCTGGCCGTCGGGTTGGCGGCCCATGCCCTCGACGAGCTGCACGGTCGCCCGCTGAGGACGACGATCTCCGGCACCACCCTGAGCGTGGCCGCCGGCGCCGGCCTCGTCGGCGCTGGCGTATTGGGGGTGCTGGGGGTGGTGCGCGTCGGCGTGGTGCTCGTGCCGTTCCTCGTCGTCGGGCCGCTGCTGGTGGTCGGGTACAACGCCGAGCTGTTCGGCGGCGTGCTCCACTGTGACGCCGGGTTCGCCGCCAGCTGGGGGGCCTTCCCGGTTCTCACCGCCTACGTGGCCGAGGCCCACACGCTGGCCGCTGCCCCAGTGCTTGCCGCACTCGGCGCTTTCGCCTTGTCGCTGGCGCAGCGACACCTGAGCACGTCGGCCCGGACGTTGCGCCGCCACGTCACGGCCATCGAGGGGACGATGCACCTGGCTGACGGATCGGTCCGGCCGATCGGTCCGGCGACCCTGCTGGCACCGGCCGAACGGGCGTTGCGGAGCATGTCGTGGGGTGTGGTGCTGCTGGCTGCCGCCCTGGCCACCGCCCGCCTCAGCTGAGCGCTGACGGCAGGTCCGGAGCGGGCGCCGGGCGGGGCGCCGGGCGGGGGGCCGGGACCGCTCAGCCCGCCGGCGGGCGGCCGTCAGCTCCAGCGGGGGATGCCGGTCCCGCCTGCCGCTCGACGTTGCGGCGAAAGCTCTTCACGGTGGTGGCCACCACCCGGTCGTGGCCCCACCGAAGCAGCGGGTGGCCGAACCGGCTCGCCAGGCGCATGGGCAGCTGCATCATCTCGATCGACCACTGGACGTCCGCCTGGGTACCCGATCCCTCGCGGCGCAGCCGCAGCCGGGCGGGACCTCGCAGGTCGCCGCCCACCATGGCGTCGATGGCCCGCGGCCGCGTGCAGGCCAGCAGTTCCACGTCGATCCGCATGCGGTAGGGGACCGGCGGCGACACCACGCCGTGGAGGACGGCGCCGGTTCGCAGCCCGGCACCGTCGAGGGTGAGCTCCGACAGCCACGGCCACCACGCCTCGAACCGGTCGACCCGCTCGATGGCTGCCCACACCTCCGCCGGAGGCAGGTCCAAGGAGAAGGAGCCGGTGTAGTCGATGATCGGCGGTGGCATCGACTACACCGTACCCATGGGATGCCCGAGCTTCCCGTCTCCACTCGACCCGCCGGCACAGCGGAACCACCGTCGCACACGCTGAAGAGAACGCGTCATCGACGAGTGAGCCGATTCGAGATGTTGCCGTGAGCCGGGCGAGGCCAGTTCCCGGCAGCGAAGGCAGGCTGTGCTTCCTATACTGGGCTTGCTATACGGGCTACCCGTAGGGGGTATAAACTCCCAAAAGAGGTATACGGGAGGGCGCCATGGGATACGGGTACAGCGACAGCAGGGAAGCGATCCAGAAGCGCCTTCGGCGCATCGAGGGCCAGGTCCGGGGCCTCCAGCGTATGGTCGAAGAGGACCGTTACTGCATCAGCATCCTCGAGCAGGTGTCCGCCGCCACCAGGGCCCTCCAGTCGGTGGCCCTCGAATTGCTCGACGGTCACCTCGACCACTGCGTTGCCGCGGCGGTACGGGAAGGCGGGGAGGAGTCGACGGCCAAGCTTAAGGAAGCCTCCGCCGCTATCGCCCGGCTGGTGCGCTCATGAACGCTCCCGTGGCTTCTCTCGGTGACGTCTCAGGATGACCGGGGCAGGATGACCGGGGGCAGGATGACGGGGGCAGCAGTGACCATGCTGGCTACCGCCGGTTGGCTCGACGGCATCGGCCGGAGCCTGCGCGAGGGCTTCTTCATGTTCTGGGAGACCCTGTGGCCGCTCGTCTTGGGCTTCGGTCTTTCCGGTGCCGTCCAGGCATTTGTCAGCCACGACACCATGCAGGACAAGCTCGGTCGCCTGCGTCCGTCTTCGGTCGCACGGGCCTCTGGCTACGGCATGGTCTCGTCGTCGTGCTCCTATGCGGCGACGGCCATGGCCAAGTCGCTCTTCGTGAAAGGTACGGACTTCGTCGCCGCGACGGTCTTCATGTTCGCCTCGACCAACCTGGTCATCGAGCTCGGCGTCGTGCTCGTCGTGCTCATGGGCTGGCAGTTCGCTGCCAGCGAGTTCGTCGGCGGGGTCATCATGATCATCCTGCTCAGCCTGGCCGGCGGCCTCTGGCTGCGGGGTCGGGTCGTCATCGAGGCCCGCCAGCGCCTCACCAATGAGAACGGGCACGACCACCACCAGCACGGACTTCTCGAGGAACGCGAGCTCCAGCACGAGCCATGGCGCACGCGGCTACGTTCCAAGGGCGGGTGGGCCGACGCTGCGACCTACACGATGGCGGACCTCACCATGCTGCGGAAAGAGCTGGTGATCGGCTACGTGGTCGCCGGCTTTCTCGCCACGCTGGTGCCGGTCCACTTCTGGAACGTGGTCTTCCTCCACGGCCATGGGTTCTGGACGATCCTGGAGAACGTCGCCGTCGGGCCCTTCGTCGCCATCGCCAGCTTCGTCTGCTCGATCGGCAACGTCCCTCTGGCCGCCGCCTTGTGGAAGGGCGGGATCTCCTTCGGCGGCGTCGTGGCCTTCATCTTCGCCGACCTGATCACTCTCCCGCTCCTTCTCATCTACCGCCGCTACTACGGCACCAATCTGACGTTGCGGATGCTGGCCATCTTCTGGGCCGTCATGTCGCTCGCCGGCTTGGCCACCGAGGGGATCTTCCGGGTCACCGGGCTCGTGCCCGCCACCCGGCCGACCCAGGTGGCGCCGGCCCATTTCTCCTGGAACTACACCACCTACCTGAACATCGCCTTCCTCGTCCTGTTCGCCCTTCTCTACCGTGCCTACCGCGACCGGGAGCGCTGGGGAGGCGGGCGAGGCTACGCGCTCGACCCGGTATGCGGCATGCAGGTCGAGACGGCCCATGCGCCGGCGATGGCAGTCCATGGCGGTCAGCGCTACTTCTTCTGCTCCGACCGCTGCCGTGAACGATTCGAGAAAGAACCCCGGCGGTCCACCGCAGCCGGGACATGACCGGAGGGGAGGAACCCAACACCACCGCGGTCCGGCCCGGCCGCCGGCTCCCTGAGCCGGGCCGTTCCCTCCGTATTCGCACAGTTCACGATCGGAGTCGAACCACTCGTGGATCTCCGCGCGGATGCGCTCGACCGGTGATACTCGTGTAGACAATGATGTGTAGGTTTCCTTCCTTTGCCCGCCGGTGGTGGAAGGAACCCACATCCGCTGCCGGTATTGCCCGGCGGACGAGACGGCTTCCCACCGTGGCGTACCGCACCGGTCCGGCCACGTTCCGCAAAGGATCCCCACATGCCGATCGCTATCACCGATGACCACCGAGCCCTCGCCGACACGGCGTCGGACTTCCTCCTGACGCACCAGGCGCGGCGGGCGGCGCGAGACCTGCTGGAG
>JAJYAB010000113.1 GCA_021779775.1 Actinomycetes bacterium | reverse complement strand
GGTAGCTCTTGATGCCCGAGGGCCGGGCCACGCAAGCGCGATGGACGCCGTGCGCTTCGGCGAGGTCGCCGCGGCTGCAGCGGCAGACGAAGGCATCGCCTTGCGCCACCAGCCGTGCCAGGGCGCCCGGACGCACCGACACATCGGGGTTCGACACCAGCACATAGGGCGCCGCCGGCCCGGCGCCGTCGTCGTCGCGCACCGGGCCGGCCTCGGCCTGCCAACGAGGCAGGTCGGACGTCGCCGCCACCCCCCGATTGGCCCCGGCACCGAAGCCCAGGTTCCTCCCCGGCCGGACGACGGTGACCACTGCCGGGAGGCGATTCTCGTCATCTGCCGACCCTGGCACGCTGGCCCTGCTGCCGCTGGCCCTGCTGCCGCTGGCATTGTCCACCACCACGAGCGGATGCGCGTCCTCGCCGATCAACGACGCCAGGCAGTCGTGCAGGACCGGGCCGGCAGCGTGATCGACCACGACCGCCGCGGCGCGGCGGTCGGCCCGCCGACCGCCGCTCGGTGGCGGGCTCACACGTGTCGCCGGAACCGGTAGCGAACCAACGTCACCAGTGCCCCGATGCCGTCGCGCCAGCCGATCTTCTTCCCTTCGTCGAGCTCGCGTCCGGCATACGAGATCGGCACCTCGTAGATCCGGTAGCCACGGCGAAGCACCTTGGCGGTGATCTCCGGCTCGAACTCGAACCGGTCGGACTCGATGGTGATGCCTTCGAGCACCCGCCGATCGAAGAGCTTGTAGCAGGTCTCCATATCGGAGAGCGTCGACCGGTAGAGGACGTTGGTCACCAGTGTCAAGAACCGGTTGCCCATCCAGTGCGACGGCAGCATGTTCTTCCGCTCGCCGGTGAACCGACTGCCGTAGACGACCTGCGCCTTGCCCTTCAGCAGGGGATCGAGGAGCTTGGACCAGTCGTCGGGGTCGTACTCCAGGTCGGCGTCCTGCACGAGCACCACGTCCCCCCTGACCATCGCCAGACCGGTCCGGACCGCCGCGCCTTTGCCCTGGTTGCCAGCGTGCGACACGACCCGCACCGTCGAGTCCTGGAGCGCCTGGAGCACCTTGCCCGTCCCGTCGGAGGACCCGTCGTCGACCACAAACACATCGAGATCGAGTGGCACCTGGGCGGCTCTGATCCGCCGCAGGATCTCCGCGATCGTGACACGCTCGTTGAACACCGGCACGATCACCGACAGCATCCGAAGCTCGGGCCGACGCTCACCTGGCTCCACGATCGCCTCCTATCGGCACGCTGCCCGCTCCCGACCCTGCCAGGTGCTCGGCGGTGCGGCGCAGCCCGTCTTCCAGGCCGACCGTCGGAGCCCATCCGAGCTGGTGGCGGGCCAACGCGATGTCGGGGCGGCGGCGTACGGGGTCGTCGGCTGGCAGCGGCAGGTGCACGATCGTCGAGCAGGACCCGGTCAGTGCCAGGACGGTGCGGGCCAGCTCGAGCACTGTCGTCTCCTGCGGATTACCGATGTTGACCGGGCCGGGCAGCTCGGAATCGAGGAGCGCCACGATGCCGGCCACCGTGTCGGACACGTAGCACAGGCTGCGAGTCTGCGAACCGTCTCCGTAGACCGTCAGCGGACGACCGGACATCGCCTGCATCAGGAAGTTCGAGACGACCCGGCCATCGCCGGGTCGCAGCCGCGGCCCATAGGTGTTGAAGATCCGTACGATGCCCGTGTCGACCCCGTGGGTCCGGCGCCATGCGCTGCTCAGCGCCTCGGCGAACCGCTTGGCCTCGTCGTAGACGCTTCTCGGCCCGACCGGGTTGACGTTGCCCCAGTAGTCCTCTCGTTGCGGATGCTGCAGTGGATCGCCGTACACCTCGCTGGTGGAGGCGAGCACGAACCGGGCGCCGCTCGTCGCGGCAAGCTCGAGGCACCGCCGCGTTCCCTCGCTCCCCACAGCAAGCGTCTCCAGCGGCCGGGCCAGGTAGTCCGGTGGCGACGCCGGGCTGGCCAGGTGGATGACGGCGTCGACCGTGCCGCTCACGTCCACGTGCCGGCTCACGTCACCTTGCACGAGCGTGAACGCTCGGTGATCGCCCAGGTGGGCGACGTTGGCAGCATCGCCGGTCGACAGGTTGTCGACGCACACCACGGCGTCTCCCCGGCCCACCAGCGCGTCACAGACGTGCGATCCCAGGAACCCTGCCCCGCCGGTGACCACGACACGACGGCCTCCCGACGCCCCGCCGGCCGACGGTGCCGTCATGGTCGACCGACGCCGGTGTACGCGAAGCCGGCGCGCCGTACCGGCACCGGATCCAGCAGGTTCCGGGTGTCGACGATCGCCGGCACCGCCATCACCGATGCCGCCTTCGGCAGGTCGATAGCCCGGATCTCCTCCCATTCGGTCAGCACCACGGCGACGTGCGCACCGGCAGCGGCGGCGTACGGGTCGCCGTGGACGGTGACGTCCGGCAGCTCGGGCAACGGCTGGGTGACGGTCGGATCGAACGCCTGCACCTTCGCCCCTTCGGCAGCCAGCCCCCGGATGACGTCGACGGCCGGAGAGCACCGCCTGTCGTCGGTGCCAGCCTTAAAGGTCAATCCCCAGGCGGCGATCGTCCGGCCATGCACCGAGCCGCCGGCCGCTGCCCGCACCTTGTCGACCATGGCCGACAGCTGCGCCTCGTTGGTGGCGATCACCCCCCGCAGCAGGTCGAAGTCGTATCCGGCCATGCCGGCCATCTCCACGAGGGCACGGGTGTCCTTCGGCAGGCACGACCCGCCCCAACCGGGACCCGGGCGCAGGTAGTCGAACCCGATGCGCGGGTCGTACGCCATGCCGAGCAGGACGTCGCGGACGTCGGCCCCCACCGCCTCGCACACCCCCGCCACCGCGTTGACGAAGCTCAGCTTGGTGGCCAGGAACGCGTTGGAGGCGTACTTGATCATCTCGGCCGTCCTGGCATCGGTGACGATCAGCGGCGCTCGCGTCGTGGCGAACAGCGCACCCACCCGCGCCGCGGCGGCGGGATCCTCGGCTCCCACGACGACGCGGTCGGGGTGCAACGCGTCATGGACTGCGCTGCCCTCCCGCAGGAACTCGGGATTTGCCACGACGGGGATGTCCGGGCGCCCCAACCACGTCTGCACCGCCACCACCGAACCCACCGGAGCGGTCGACTTGTTGACCACGATGGTGCCGTGGCATAGCAGCGGCCCGACCGCTGTGGCCACCGCTTGCAACACCGTCACGTCGGCGGACCCGTCGTCATCCTGAGGCGTGGGCACGCAGAGGAACACGAACTCGGCGTCGGCCACCGCGGCTTCTGCTCCGAGCACGAACTGCAGCCGCCCGCTACCAATCCCAGAACGGAGCATGCCGGCCAAGCCGACCTCGACGATGGTGGGCTCCCCCCGAGCGAGGCGCTCGACCTTCTGCGGGTCGCTGTCTGCGCACACCACGTGGTGACCGAGATGGGCCAGGCAGACCGCGGTCGTCAAGCCGACGTAGCCCGCCCCGACGACGGCGATGCGGTGGGTGGTCGCCGCGCTCATCGGGACGATGCACCGCCTACCTCGGCCGGGGGCATCTTGCCGAGCGCCTCCACCAGGCGCCCGAGCGCGTCGCCCCATGGCGGAAGCAGTGGCAGGCCCGACAGGCGCAACGCGGCATTGTCGAGGACGGAATTGGCGGGGCGGGGAGCCGGGCGGGGCGGATCGAGGTCCGCCGTGCGCACCGCCAGCACCCGCCCGGGATCATGGCCGGAGGCCCGAAGGACGGCCTGGGCAAAAGCGAACCAGGTGGTGGCACCCTGGTTCGTCACATGGAACGTGCCCGGCCGTCGGGACACGGCCAGCTCGGCCAGCGCCCCGGCCAGATCGGCGGTGAACGTCGGGCAGCCGTGCTGGTCGTCGACGAAACGCAGCGGACCGTCACCTGCTGCCAGCCGGAGCACGGTCTTCATCATGTTGGCGCCGTGGGCACCACACACCCACGAGGTGCGCACCACCGTGTCGGACGGCCGCGTCTCGAGCTCGCCGCCGTACTTGCTCCGCCCGTAGACCGATACGGGATCGGGACGGTCCCACTCGACATACGGTCGCCGTGCCGTGCCGCCGAACACGTAGTCCGTCGACACGTAGACGAGGTGGGCCCCGCACCGCCCGGCGGCTTCCACGAGGTGACGGGTGGCCAGGGCGTTGACGGCGAACGCGCGGTCGGGCTCGGACTCGCATGCGTCCACTGCGGTGAACGCCGCCCCGTGGACCACCACGTCAGGTCGGGCGGCCGCCAACGCATCGAGCACCGCTGCACGGTCGGTGATGTCGAGCTCCGGCAGATCAGTGGCAACGACGTCCACCGGGTCCCGGTTCCCCATGCTCCCCGTCCGGGGGTCGCCGGCCAGCCCACCGATCGGGACCCGGTTGGCGAGGGCATCGGTCAGGTCGCGGCCGAGCTGGCCCCTGGCGCCGGTGACGAAGACACGCACCCCGGCGCCTCAGGCCAACGCGCCGGACGGGCGCCGGCCGGTCGTCCACGCGCCCTCGACGACCGGGGCGCGCGCCAGCAGCGGCTCCCACCATGCCCGGTTCTCCGCATACCAGCGCACGGTGTCGGCGAGGCCCTGGTGGAACTCGATCGTGGGCTCCCAGCCGAGCTCCTTGCCGATCTTCGTGCAGTCGAGGAGATAGCGGCGATCATGGCCGGGGCGGTCGGGGACGATCGTCTTGAGCGAGCTCGGCTTACCGAGCGTGTCGAGGACAGCGTCGGCGATCTCGGCGATGCTCGCCTCCACCCCGCTGCCGACGTGGTAAGTCTCGCCGATGCGGCCCCGTTCGAGCACGGCCTCGATGGCGCGGCAGTGGTCCACCACGTGCAGCCACTCACGCCGGTTCTGGGTCGACGCGTACAACGGCAGCGGCTGGTCGTCGAGGGCCTTGGCGGTGAACAGCGGGATCACCTTCTCCGGAAACTGCAGCGGCCCGTAATTGTTCGAGCAGTTGGTGATGGTGGCGCGGGTGCCGAACGTCTCCACATATGCCCGGACGGCGTGGTCGGCACCTGCCTTGGACGCGTTGTAGGGGGTGCGCGGACGGTAAGGATCCTCCTCGGTAAACGCCTCTGCGCTGTCCAGGGAGAGATCGCCGTAGACCTCGCAGGTGGAGATGTGGTGGAACCGGTCGACCTCGGCTCGACGGGCCGCTTCGAGCATGGTCTGGGTTCCCAGGACATTGGTCCTGAAGAAGCGGGCCGGGTCCAAGATGGCGAGCGAATTATGGGACTCGGCGGCGAAGTGGACGACGCAGTCGATCCGATGCCGGCGCAAGGTGGCCGTGGCCGTCTCGAGGTCGCCGACGTCTCCGTGCTCGAACGCCGACCGGTCCGCCACCGGGTCGAGGTTCGGGAGGTTGCCGGCGTAGGTCAGCACGTCGTAGACCACCACCCGATCATCGGGATGGTTCTCGACCCAGTACCGGACGAAGTTCGATCCGATGAATCCGGCTCCGCCGGTCACGAGGAGGTTCACGGGTCGTCATGGTAGACGGCGCTGCCGGCATCCGAGTCAGTCCTCGGTGCCGTGCGCAGGTGGATGACGTCGCCGGCGGTGACGGTACGCAGGCAGGCACCGACGTCGACGATCAAGTGGCCCTCGGCGGTCACGTCGGCTGCCGTGCCCGTGAAGACCTCGTCGGCCAGCTCGACCCGGACCCGGCGGCCGACCGTGACGCATGCCGCTCGGAGCGCCGACGCCTGGCGCAGGCGGCCCGGGGCATGGTCGAGGTCGGCCATGCGGTCGACCAATCGGAGCAGCATGCCGTCGAGCAGGCATGCCGAGGTGACGGGGAGGATGCTGCAGCGAGCCAGCGACGTCGCCTCGCTCAGCTCCGGGGGGAGCTCGTCCCCCCGTTGCGGCCATCCCACGTTGACCCCGATACCGACCACCACAGTACGGCGCACGCCCTCACCTGCCGTCTGGCCGGGCCGGCGCACCGCTGGGCCGCCCGTCCTGCCTCCCGCAGAGCACCGGGCCGGCGCTGGGAGCGACTCGGCGAGCACGCCGGCCAGCTTCCGTTCCCCCACCACCAGATCGTTCGGCCACTTCACCCCGGGCCGGATCCCGGTCAGGTCCTGGCATGCTTCGACCGCTGCCAGGGCCACGACAGCACTGCACAGGTGCAGCGCGTCCACCGGCATCGACGGGCGGAGC
>JAJYAB010000112.1 GCA_021779775.1 Actinomycetes bacterium | reverse complement strand
CAGGTACGGGATGGCCTGGTCGGCGATCTGCTGGGAATAGGACTCCGCCGTCTGCAAGCCCACGACCTGCGTGTTCGTGATCTTCGAGCCGATCACCGTCACCTTGACGGCAAGGACGCCGTACCCGTACTGCTCACTGGCCCCCGTCGCGCTCGCAGTGACCGGGGCCGCTTGCGTGCTCTGCGTCGCCTGCGGCGGAGCGGTGGTCGGCGGAGCGGTGGTTGGCGGAGCGGTGGTTGGCGGAGCGGTGGTTGGCGGAGCGGTGGTTGGCGGAGCGGTGGTCGGCGTGCCGCCCGCGACGGGTAACGAGCCCGCGGCGAGCGCATGGGCCGTGCTCTGGCTGTGGAAGGTGAGCACGCCGGCCAGCCCGGCCACCGTGGCTCCCATGACGACCGGGAAACGTCTCATACGGATGCCTTCTCCATCGTTGGAACCTCCATCGTCGGAATCTCTGGCCAGCCCGAGCCGCTACCAGCTGAAGATCTCGTAGTGGATGGCCTCGCGGGAGACGCCGAGGTCGTGCGCGCCGGCTACGACGTCTTCGACGAACCCCGTCGGGCCGCATACGTAGAGATCGCGCTGGCGGAGGTCGGGCACGAGCCGGCCCAGCAGCTGCCGGGTCTCTCCGACCTCGTGTCGCGAGCCCACCAGCTCGTGCAGGCTCCCCTTGCGATGGCGGACGAGCTCGGCCACCTCCTGGCGCAGCACCAGCTGGTCCTCGGAGGCCGCCCGCATGAGCACGACGGGGTTCGACTCCTTCGGGAGATCCTCGAGCAGGGACCGCAGCGCGGTGATGCCGATGCCCCCAGCCACGAGGGCCACCTTCTGGTGCCTGCGGGCGTCAGCGGTGACCGCCCCGTAGGGACCTTCGATCGCCACCCGGGTTCCCGGCCGCAGCTGAGCGACGGCCGACGAGTGGTCACCGATCGCCCGCACCGTCAGCCGGAGGTACGGGGGGCGCGGCAGCGCGGACAGCGAGTAGGGGTGGGCCTGCCACCACAAGCCCCGGGTCAGGAAGCGCCAGGCGAAGAACTGCCCGCCGGACACCGCCAGCCGCTCGAGACCCTTCCCCTTGCAGACCACCGACACCACACCCGGGGCTTCGTCGCGCACCTCGACGACCTCGAGACGGTGGCGGAGGCTGCGCACGACCGGGAAGGCGAACCGGTAGAGGAGGACCGTCCCGGCGGTGGCCACCCATACCACCGACCACAGCGCCCGCACGAGCGGATGCCCGACGAACGAGGGGCCGAGGGCGATCACGTGGGCGAACGACAGCGCCAGGGCCAGGTAGATGTACAGGTGGATGATCCACCAGTCCTCGCGGCGCATCCGGCTGCGCAGGGCTTTCACCGACGTGATCCCCACCATGACCATGAGGCCGAAGCCGACCGTCGCTGCCAGCATGTCGGGGTACGAGTTGACCAGCACGCCGAGCTCGTGCCAGACCCCGGTCTTCCCCGCCTGGGCGTACCCGACGGTCACGAAGACGACGTGCGCGGCGATCAGGCTGATCGGCCAGGGTCCGAGCAGCCGGTGCCAGCGCAGCATGCCGTCCTGGCCGAGGATCCGTTCGAGTGCCGGGATCCGGGCCGCCATCAGGACGTTGACCAGTGCCAGGTACATGCCCGCCAGCCCGGTCAGGCTTCCGACGAACGTCGTCACTCCCCCCGGCACGTGGAGCTCGGCCCGTGTCTCGGCCGTGATCCCGAGCACGACGACCAAGACGAGCCCGGCGCCGGCACCGACGACCGCCAGCCGGCCGAGCAGCGGGCGCGCGGGCGGGGACTTGCGGGCCGCCGGTGGGCGGCGGCCGCCCTGGCGCTTGGGCTGGGCGACGGCCGGGTCGAAGCGGGTGGTCGTCATCGAGTACCAGTATGTGGGGCCCTGCATGACGGGCACGTGAAGAGCCCCTGTGGATCCGCTGTGGGCGCGCCTACCGTGCGCTCGGCGCTGGATCGTCCAGCGCCACCACCACGTGCAGGGACCGCCCTCGTGGAGGGACCGCCCTCATGGGTCGAAGCGGAGCACGGCACCCGCCGGCACCAGGTCGTCGGGGGTTACGAGTGCCATGGTGGCCTCGGTGAGCGACGCCAGGATCGACCTGCCCTGCGCTGCCCTGGCGAGCAGCTGGGCGGCGGGCTCAGGATCGTCCGACACGCCGTTGGCGTAGTCGGTGACGAACCCGACCAGCACGTAGGGCACGCCGGCTTCGCCGGCCAGCACCGTCTCCGGGCCAGCGGTCTGGCTGACGGCGGTCACCCCCGCTCCGGCGAGCGCGGCGATCTCCGCCTTCGAGTTGAAGCGGGGACCGTCCACGTGGCCGTAGGTGCCGGCGGCGACGACGGGCGTGTCGAGGTGCTGGCCGGCACGGACCAGCGCGTGGCGCAGCGGGTCGCTGAACGGTCGATCGAAGATCCAATGTCCAGGACCTGCCGTGCCGGGCCGGTCGTGCCAGGTGCAGAGGCTGCCGTCGGGGAGGCGGTTGGAGGGGAAGTACAGGTCGTCGAAGACGACGGCGGCGCCGAGCGGCACCGACGGGTCGACCGCTCCGCAGGCGGTGAAGGCGATGACGGCGTCGACGCGGGCCTCCATGAGCGCCGAGAGGTTGGTCCGGTGCTCGACGTGGTTCGACAGATGCCGGTGGGAAGGCCCGTGGCGTGACAGGTGGACGACGTCGACGGCGCCGATGCGGCCGGTCGCGAGCTCGACCGCCCCGTACGCGGTCTGCGTGACTGCTGGCTGTGCGTCCTCGAGACCCGGCCACGCCTCGGTCCCCGAGCCCGAGATGATCCCGATCAGCATGGCCGGTGCCCTCGTGCCTGCCGATCACTTCGTGTGCCCATGTCGCTCCTCGCCTCCTGATGCTCCTCGCCTGCTGCTGCCGGTCGCCTGCTGCTGGTGAGGCGATCCTTCCACGCGATCTTCGCTGCCAGCGACCACCGGTCGAGCCAGGGGTCCGCACCAGCGTCTCGGACCGGCCACCGGGGCTCGGGGGCGCCGTTGGATGCGAGACCGATGCTGTTACCGTCGTGACGATGCAGACACCACGCAGGGCGCTACGCAGGTGGCGATCCTCAAGCCGCGCCGGCAGGGTGACGACAGTCCCGGTGATGAGCCGGTCTTCTCATGACGAGCTGGCCGGCACGACGACCGTCGACCAGCCGCACGCGCTGCGCTTCGCCGGTGTCGTGCGACGGTACCGCTCCCTGGTGGCGTTGGACCACCTCGACTTCCAGGTGGGCAGGGGGGAGACGCTGGCCCTCCTCGGGCCCAACGGTGCGGGCAAGTCGACGGCCATCGCCATTCTGCTGGGGCTCCAGCGACCCCAGTCCGGCACCGTCAGCGTGCTGGGCACCGATCCCCGCTCGGCCATGGCCTCGGGGAAGGTCGGGGCGATGCTGCAGGTGGGTGGAGGCAGCGGGCTGCCGCACGGGGTGAAGGTGGGCGATCTCGTGGCCATGACGACCCGCCTCTACCGCCGCCCCGCTCCGGTGGCGCGCACCCTCGAGCGTGCCGGGCTGACAGATCTGGCAGACCGCCAGGCCCAGCGGCTCTCCGGCGGCCAGGCCCAGCGGGTGCGGTTCGCCCTGGCTATCGCCGGCGATCCGGAGCTGCTCTTCCTCGACGAGCCGACCATCGCCATGGACGTCGAGGGCCGCCGCAGCTTCTGGTCGATGATGCGGTGCTTCGCCGGGGAGGGCCGTACGGTGCTCTTCGCCACCCATCACCTCGACGAGGCCGAGGCGGTGGCCGACCGCATCGTCATCCTGCGCAAGGGCAGGGTGGTCGCCAACGGCGCCGCGTCGGCCATCAAGGCCGCCGTCCCGACCCGGCGCCTGCGCTTCGCCTTGGACGGTGCCGATCTCGGCTGCCTGCGCGCCCTCGACGGGGTCGATGCCGCCGCCGTCCACGGCACAGACGTCGTGCTCGACTCCTTCGACGCTGACGCCACGGTGCGAGCGCTGGTGCAGACCGGTGTGACGTTCAGCGACATCGAGGTGACGGGAGCCGACCTCGAGCAGGCGTTCGTGGCGCTGACCGGAGACTTGGCGGAGGTGCAGACGGTCGACGAGGCGGTCGCTCCGCAGGCGTCGGGCTCCCACGCCGGCGCCGCGGCATGACCGGGCTCGGCACGTACCTGCGCTTCGAGGTGCTACGCCTGATGCGCAACTTCCGATACCTGGCGATCACCGTCGGGTTCCCCGTCGTCTTCTACATCCTCTTCCTCCACGACGAGCACCCGGCTACCCGCATCGCCGGCACGACGTGGCGGACCTACTTCATGGTGTCGATGGCCAGCTTCGGGGCCATGGTGGCGGCCTTGAACGCCGGGGGCACCCGCTTGGCCGCCGAACGTGCCTCGGGGTGGACACGGCAGTTACGCGTGACGCCGCTGCCCGGCTGGAGCTACGTGTCGACGAAGGTCGTCGCCTCCGTGGTGGTCGTCCTGCCGGTCGTCTGCGTCGTGGAGCTCACCGCCTGGCTCCTCGCCGGGGTGCGACTGGGGATCGGGACCTGGGCGGCGCTGACGGCAGTGCTCTGGGTGAGCGCGGTCCCCTTTGCCGCGCTGGGGGTGCTCGTGGGCTTCGTGGCCTCCAGCGAGACCGCGTACCCTCTCGTCACCGCTCTCATGTTCCTGTTGAGCTTCTTCGGCGGGCTGTTCAGCCCGGTGAAGGCGCTGCCGGCGGTGCTGCGCCACATTGCCACCTTCCTGCCGAGCTACCGCCATGCGGCGCTGGGCTGGAAGCTCGTCGCCGGCCACGCCCCGGGCCTGGCCGACGCTGGCGCTCTCGTCGCCTATGCGGCAGTCTTCGGGTTGGCCGTCATCTGGCGCCACCGGGTGGAGGAGTGCCGGGCGTTCGCCTGACGTCGAGCTGCTCGACCTCGATGCGACCGCCCGCGTACCGCACCCGACGCAGGCCAAGGGGTTGCAACGCCGACGAGGAGAGCTCATGAGGAGAGAAGACCTGACGGACGTCGTCTACGAGGTGGACGACGGCTTGGCGTGGATCACGATGAACCGGCCGGAGCGGTACAACGCGTTCCGGGCCAGGACGATCGACGAGCTGATGTGGGCGTTCAAGTCGGCGTGGGCGGACCGGTCGGTAGGCGTGGTGGCCCTGACCGGGGCTGGCGACAAGGCGTTCAGCGCCGGGGGGGACCAGAAGCAGCGGGAAGAGACCGGTGACTACGGTCCGAGCGAGTCGGGCCTGTTCGAGGTGGAGACGCTGCACCGGCTGATCCGTGACATTCCCAAGCCGGTCATCGCCGTGGTCAACGGGGTGGCTGTCGGGGGCGGTCACGTGCTGCACGTGCTCTGCGACATCACCATTGCCGCCGAGCACGCTACCTTCGGCCAGGCAGGACCGCGCGTGGGGTCGTTCGACGCCGGGTTCGGGAGCGCGTACCTGGCCCGTATCCTGGGCGAGAAGCGAGCTCGCGAAGTGTGGTACCTCTGCGAGCGGTACGACGCCGAGACGATGCGCGACTGGGGTCTCGTTAATAAGGTCGTCCCCGGTCCGCAGCTCCGCCAGGAGACCCGTCGTTGGGCGGACAAGATGCTGGCCAAGTCCCCGACGGCGCTGAAGGTCCTCAAGCATTCGTTCAATGCCGACACCGAGGCGATCGCCGGCATCGGCGGGATGGCCTTCGACACGTTGGATCTGTTCGCCGGCAGCGCCGAGGCGCGCGAGGGTGTGGCGGCGTTCGCCGAGAAGCGCGCCCCTGACTTCTCGCCGTACCGATGAGCGGGCGAACGGCGTTCGTGACCGGCGGCGGTGGCGGCATCGGTGCCGAGATCTGCCGCCAGCTCGCCGCCGCGGGGAACCGGGTGGCGGTCGCCGACCTGTCTGCCCCGCGCGCCACGGCAGTGGCCGACGAGATCGGCGGCTTCGGCGTCGAGGTGGACATCACCGGGGCGGAGTCGGTCGCGGCAGCGGTGGGAGGCGCCACGGACGCGCTCGGCCCTATCGAGATCTGCGTCAACTGCGCGGGCTGGGATGCGCTCGTCCCCTTCCTCGACACCGACGAGGCGTTCCAGGCCAAGGTGATCGACATCAACCTGGCCGGCCCGATGCGGGTGACCCGCGCCGTGCTGCCGGCGATGGTGGAGCGCTCCTTCGGGCGCATCGTCACCATCGGGTCCGATGCGGGGCGGGTCGGCTCATCCCTCGAGTCGGTGTACTCCGGGG
>JAJYAB010000111.1 GCA_021779775.1 Actinomycetes bacterium | reverse complement strand
GCCTCTTCGATGAGTGCCTGCTCGTCGACCATCTCGGCGGGTGGAACATCGCTCGGCGTCGTCGTCGGAGCCGCGCCGCTATCGTCGCCTTGGGCCTGTCCGTACGGATAGGGCCGAAGGTCACTAATGCTAGTCTAGCTAGCACGATGTTGAGGGTCACGGTCGACCGGGACGAGCCGACTGCGCTGCACGAGCAGGTGGCCGCCGAGATCCGTCGTGTTATTGCAGAGGGTGAGGCAC
This sequence comes from Actinomycetes bacterium, assembly GCA_021779775.1. Lineage (GTDB taxonomy): Bacteria > Actinomycetota > Acidimicrobiia > Acidimicrobiales > UBA8190 > JAJYAB01. The sequence goes on along the minus strand of JAJYAB010000111.1, from coordinate 5,970 downwards.
ATCCGGGGGAGCGGCTCCCACCAGCACGTGACCTGGCAGCAGTGCTTGGTGTGAATGCCAACACCGTGTTCCGCGCCCTGAGGATCCTCCGCGACGAAGGCCTGTTGGAGTTTCGGCGGGGTCGTGGGGTGACGGTGGCGGGTACGCCGGAACGGGGCGCTGTTCTTGCTCAGGCGCACGAGCTCCTTCAGTTCGCCAGGCAACAGGGCTTTCGCCGAGAGGAGCTACTCCACATGATCGAGAGCCTCCCGTAGTTCGCCCGCCCCTCGACTTTCGGCGTTGGCAGCGCCGCGGAGCGGTGGACCGCCTGTAGCCGTAGCCGGTCCAGGAAATCTCGGAATCTTCGAGAAAGGCCTTGACTTCGGGGCCAGATCGAGGCCTCCTCCGTCGTTCGAGGCGCGCTCCCGGCCGGCAGGGCACACCACCCATGTTGCAAAACCCCACGTCAGCGGCTACATTGCCGCGCCTGGACGCCGAGAAAGAGGGCGTCCAACCATCCATCAGGCCCCTTCTTGCTGCTCGGAGGCCCAGACCCCGGGCAGCCGTCGGCACCTGCCCCTACCACTGGTGGCTGACGTCGTTTGGGGCCGAGGTCATCGGGGCGAAGCCGCCCGAACGATGGAGCGAGGACCTCGCCAACGTGCGGACGGTCGGAGCGCTGAGCGGCCTGTGGCTCGGCCTCCGAGAGCATGGCCCGGCAGTCGGGCTGACACTGACCGGCTGGCGACGCCTACCTGATGGGCTCTCGTACCGGGATCCACGTACCGGGATCCACGTACCGGGATCCACGTACCGGGATCCACGTACCGGGATCCACGTACTGGTGCCGGCCGGCGGCTTGCAGTTGACGCCGGGCTCAACGTCCGGCTCGGCGGAATGGATGTCCGAGCACTCGTCTTCGCCAGGATTGATCGAGTGCCACGGGCGCGTCTTGGGTCGGTCCTCGCTCGCTGGGCCGCCTTCCTGGCTCCTGCAGCATCCGCAGCGTCCGAACGCGTGCCCATCGCAGCCCTGGTGCTGACTCGCACGCAGGGCCAGCGAGCGACGATCCTCGACGCCGCTCGGGATGTGGTCGGCGCGAACGACCGGGTGGCGGTCGGTGCCGTCGAGCCCGGCGGCGTGGCGCTCGCGACGGACGTGGTGTGGCGGACCGCAGCCGACGAGTACGACCGTCGCCTCGTCGAGGTGCTCGCCAGCATCGCCAAGGCCGGCAAGTGACGCCGGCCCGTGTAGCAGCGCGCCGGCGCGAGACGCGCCGTCACCATCCGCAAGATGGAGTTGCTGGCGACCCCCGCCATCCGCAGACCCACCAAGCCGTGGGCGCGGACCCAGAGCGTCATGCTGATGCCGGCTCCTACCGTCCGCAACGCGACCGACGACGAGCACAGACTCCCACCGGTGGCGAAGGTGCTCGCCGTGACGGTGAGCGCCCGGCACTCCCCGGACGCGATACGTCCGATGATCCGAGGGCACCGTCCACTCACCGACGCTGCGCCGTCGAACCTCCACCACCCGGCGCCCTCCGGCCGCTCGCCCGAGCGCTGCTGTCCGTCGCAGCCGAGACGCATGCCTCCCGCTGCGAGGCGCACCGCGCCGGCTGCCCCGAGCACGAGAGGACCTTGCGGATGCCCGAGGACCGGGGGCGTTTGCCCGTCCGTCTCCCCCTCCGTCTGGGGCTCGCTTCTCCCGCCACTCCTGAGTGGCGTCTGATGGCGGGGTTTTCGCGTTCGGGAACGCGCCGTTCTACGGGTCGATGGGCGGCCGGTCCATCAACGCGCCGGTTGTCGGGATGGCGGCCGATCCGGCTACCGGCGGGTACTGGGAGGTGGGGTCCGACGGTGGCATCTACGCGTTCGGCGCCCCGTTCTACGGTTCCGAACCCGGGGCTGGTGCGGTGCAACTGCCTGTCGTCGGCCTCGCCGCGCTTCCTTCCGGCGGCGGCTACGAAGAGGTCGACTCGGGTCAGCAGCTCTACAGTTTCGGGGCCCCGTTCATCTGAACCGACTGCGTTCATCTGAGGCGGCCGCACAGGTGAACCAGCTGCCTGCTGTCATGCACCGGCCACCAGACACCCGCGTATCGCCGGGGTCGTCTGGTGGTGCCACCGGCGGAGCGTGGACGAAACAGCAGGTAGGAGGGAAATCGCGTCGGCTTGTCAACGAAACACCCCCTGCCGTTCGTGAAAGAGGGTAGAGAAGTGATGGCGAACGGAGACGGCGATGGGTTCGGAGACGGCGGTGGGTTCGATGCAGCGTTCGCGGGCTTGGCCCGGCAGGCGTACTCGACGGCGTTTCGGATCCTCGGTGACCGGGAAGACGCGGAGGATGTGGCGCTCGAGACGCTCGCCCGGATCGAGCAGCGGTGGGATCGGGTCACCGGCGACCGGGCAGCGTGGGTGACGACGGTGGCTGCCCACCAGGCTCTGGATCTCTGGCGGCGCAACCAGCGTCGCCGCCGGCCCGCTGCCTCAGGGGCGATGGCGCAGGAGTCTGAGGCATCCGGTTCTGACGGAGAAGGTTCTGCCGTCGAACGCCTCGATCTCGTCCGCGAGCTGCGCGGCCTCCCACGCCGCCAACGCGACGCTGTGGTCCTGCGCTACTTCGCCGATCTGAGCCAGAACGACACGGCGACGACGATGGGAGTCTCGCCGGGCACTGCCAAACAGCACATCCACCGGGGGCTGGCCAGGCTGCAGCAGCTGCATGGCCACGGCGAAGGAGACGAACACGGACATGTTTGAGCATCTCGACGACCCGAACCCGCCGCCGTTCGGCCTAGAGGCCCGAGCGGAGGTGGCACGCAGAAGCCGCAAGCTGCGCCGCACCCGCATCGTGGTCGCTACTGCGGCGGCTGTCGTGGTGATCGGCGGCGGTGGCGGTGTGGCCGCCGCCGCGCTGGGCGGTTCGAGCATCCCCACCAGCACCAAAGCGAACCCCACGATCCCGCTGGTGGACACCGGCGTGTCGGCGACAACGTCGACCACCGTCGCCCCGGCTCCCACCACGACCACCACCGTTCCGGTGGTCGCGCCGTCTTCGGTGCCGGTCACGGTGGCGCCCACCACGACGACCACGGCGGCACCCACCACCACGACCACTGTCGTCCCGCCGCCCCTCGCTCTCACCAACGCGTCGGACGGCCAGCACTACACGGTCCCCGTCGGCACCGACATCACCGTCGCACTGGCCCCGGAGCCGACGGTTTCCGGCGGCACTCCCGTCCCGTGGATGAACATCTACGTCGCCGACGGAAGCTCCAACGTGCTGAACGAAACCGGCCACACCCTGAACCCCGACGGCAGCATCGACGCCACCTTCACCGCTGTCGCTCCGGGCACCAAACAGATCTGGGCGCGGAACACCGTATGCGGACAGGGTGGCCCGCCAGGTGTGGCGACTGGGACATGCGTCCCGTTCGATCTTGTTATCTATATGACCGTGACCGGCTGAGGCTGCCTGTCTCCTGCCTCAGCGGGTCCGGGTCGGCGCCGTAGACGTCGGTGTCAATGACGATGGGGTCGCGTGTCAGCGGGCCGGTCACGCCTCCAAGGCGGCGAGGAAGGCGGCGCCTTCTTCCTCAGTGAGGTCGCCGATCACCATGTCGCCTGGCGGGGGGAGCGGTCTGGCCCGGCGAAGAAGCTCGGGAACGGGCAGATCCCGGCTCTCGTCGTGGCTGGTCGGGAGGGGTTCGGTCGACGACATCTCGCCCGTCATCGTACCTGGTCGGATCACAGCCCGAGGTGGGAGGAAACCGGGTCCTGACGCGCAGGCGAGCGTTGAGCTCTCGGAGCGCGTCGGCGAAGCGGGCAAGGTTGTCCTTGCATGGCACCTGTCGGCGTACCAGCGTATCTACGCTGGTACGCAGCGGCGTAGGTAGGTAAGTAGGGGGCCGGAGCCACCCGGCCCCCTACTCCTGCGTGGCCTACCCGGCTTCGCCTTCTCTGGTCTTCGGCTGGGCGAGGAAGTCAACCCCCGCAGCGACGATCTCGTGGCGGGAGCGCCGGGCACCCTTGGCGTCGGCCCACTCGCGGTAGTCGAGCCGCCCGCTGACGGCCACCTGGCGTCCCTGGGTGAGGTATTGGCCGCAGGTTTCGGCGAGGCGCTCCCAGGTCACCACGTCGATGTAGATCGACACCCACGCAGTTGTCGCGTTATATTTGGGGCTAGAGAGCCGATGGCTCAGTTCTGAGGTCACGCGAAGCCGTTGCCACTTCAACTAAGTACAGGGGCTTCAGGGATATTCGGCTCCCAAGTTGTCCATGCCACGAAAAGAGGGACGATGAGCCAAGTTGTGCTACAGCATAGACGACCATTCAGGTCTCTCGCGAGCCGGGGTTCGCTATGGTTTTTCCTCGGTGCAGGTCTTGGGCTCTTGCTTGTCGATGTGGTCCCGCCAGCAGCAGCGGTCACAGCACTCCTGAGTGCGACGGCTACTGCCCTGTTCTGGAGGAGTCACGTCCGTATCCAATCGGCAGCGCTGACCATTGGCCTAGCGCTTTCTGTCATCGTGTACTTTGGCCTTGCAGCATGAGTCACATAGCGATCGCGATCTTCACCGTATAACTGCGGGCGCCTTGTCCGATCGGTAAATGCACGCTGCCATCTCGGATCAATTCTAAACCATCGCTATGATGACGTAGCTCTGGCCCAGTACCGTCTCGAATTACCGCCGTCATCTAGATTTGCCCTCCCCTTCCGCGCAAGCTCAACTCGATGGGCAATCTTTCGACCCATCCCTTCTTCCCAATCATCGCGATCAATTTGGACGATCACGTTGTCCCAATATCGCCCATCAAAGTACACGTCGTCTCGCAGTCGTCCTACGACTCGAAAGATTCGGTCCCTGCCACCTGCGAAATGCTGGTAGTTGTATTCTCGAGAAATACCGTAGAGTCTGCGCAGTGGCCAATTGTCGAACAGAAACGAGATGAATAGTCGGTAGCAGGGCGGTGAGATGACACGCGTGTAGTTCGGATCGTGGTAGGCAACGAGGCTCATCACACCTGTTGAGCAAGAGGAGCCCCGTTGCCGACACTGGAACTTACACGGACCGTGACCGTTGCACTCGACGAGCTGGTCGGGATCGACGATTTGGAACGAGCCGCGGTCGAGCTCGCCCGAACGGCGCCAGCGGCCCTGATCGCCTCGGCGATCGAGGCGATGGTCGCAGAGCTGGTGACCGAGGTGTGCGGGCCCTTCGGCATGCCGGTCACCGACGAGGGACAGATCACCGCGCCCTGGGCATGTCCGGAATGTGGGTCCCGCCAGGGGTTCCGTCGCCGGGGCACCCAAGTCCGCCAACGCGGGTTGACGAGTCAGGTCGGCCAGATCAAGGTGGCCTCGAAGATGATCTACTGCCGATCGCACAAAGACCAGGTTCTCGCCGATCTCACAGCTGCTCGGTCTCGCCCCCCGCCAGCGACGGACTGACGGGTTGTCGAAGGCGACCGCGGCACTGGCGGTCGAGGTCGCCTATGCGAAGGCAGCGCGGCTCATGGCAGAGGTCGGCGGCGTCTCGGTGTCCGCTCGCACCATCCGCCGTGACGTCATCAACCACGCACCCCGGCGGATCGCTCCTCGCAGAGACATCTGTGGTGTCCCGGTGCTGCTCTTCGACGGAACCGGTGAGCGGGCAGGGGGTGATGTCTGGCGAGCGGTTCGCCGCCGTGCCCCGTCAACGCTGCCTGTGGCACCTCAGCCGGGCGGTGGTGAAGCTCCTGCGCTACAGCGACCGGGTGCCGTCCCGCATCGTCGACGAGGCGGTTGCCGACTTGGAGACGCTCTTCGCCAACGCGTGGGCGGAACGGGACCTCGCCGGCGCACTCGAGTGTCTTGACCTGTTGGCCGACAACATCGAGCTCGACGGTGGCGTTGCCGCAGCGACGCACCTGCGCAACGCGAGGGACGAAGTGTTCACGTTCCTCTCCAGCCCGACAGCCGGTCAGCTCGTCACCGGCCACAAGGGTCGCCC